>JBEBJW010000370.1:0-6631 GCA_040079715.1 Myxococcota bacterium
GAGGGCGTACCACCGCGGATACACGACCCGGGCCGCGCGGCGGTCGACCGCGGCCAGGATCCGCGCCGCGAGGACCTCTGGGGACCCGGTCGGGACCATCCCCGCGATCCGGCTCGGGCGGTACTGCGCCCGCGCGCCGCGCTCGAGGCCGGACGCGACCGGCCCCGGGTACACCGTCAGGACGTGGATCCCGCGATCCGCGAGCTCGGCCCGAGCGATCTCCGACGCCATCGCCAGGCCGGCCTTCGCTGCGCCGTAGAACGTGCAGCCCTTCAGCGGCGCGACCCCGGCCATGCTGGTGACGTTCACCACCGTGCCGCCACGTCCGGCCTCGAGCATCGCGCCGACCGCGGCGTGCATCAGGTGCAGCGGCGCGACGAGGTCGACCTGGAGCAGCTCGGCCCCGCGGTCCCACCGGAGGGCCTCGAACGGGTGGACCTCCATGAACCCGGCGGCGTTCACCAGGCCGTCGATCGGGGCCTCGTCCCACGCCTCGGCGACGATCCGCGCCGCGACGCCGGGCTCGGCGAGGTCCACCTCGATTGCCCGCGCCCCGACCGCGTCGGCGATCGCGCGCAGCCCGGACCGGTCGCGGTCGACCGCCGTGATCCGGGTCGACCCCGACCGGGCGCGGATCGCCCGGGCGATCGCCCCACCGATCGCCCCGGCGGCCCCGGTGAGCACCACGTGACCGGTCACCGGGCGTCCAGCGCGAACCACAGCACGGTGGACGCGCGCTTCCCCTGCCCGAAGGTCCACATCGCCGGGCCGAGGAACAGCCCGGGATCGATCTCGCGGACCTCGTCGTGGATCGGGCGGATCCACGGCGGGTTGTCCGCCGAGGTGTAGTCGAGGATCACCGCCGGTCGCCCGTCGATCCGCGACGGACCGAACCGGGTGGCGAACGGGAACAGCGCCTGGCGACCGAGCAGGCCGGGGAGGCGGATCCGGTTGATCCCCCTGCCCTCGCCGTCGGCCTGGGCGTCGAACGTCTTGCCCGCCCACACGAACCCGGGCGCCCGGGCGATCCACCGGACGATCGCGGTGAGCGGGCCGGTCGCGCGGAGGCGGACCATCCGCCCGACCAGCGGACCGTCGAGCGGGCGGAGGGAGGCCGGGACGGCGCCGGCGGCGTAGCTCTCGCCGAGCTCGGCCCACGAGCGGGCGGTCAGGTCGTCGAGGGTCAGGCGGTGGATCTCGGGGCGACTGGTGACCATCGTGGCTACTCCTGGTGGTGGTGGAACGCGGCCCAACACGCGTCGCCGGCCCTCGCCAGCGCGGCGTCGTCGAGCGCGAGGTACCCGTGGGTCTCGGCGCGGACCAACCCGACCAGCGCCCCCCACACGAGCGCGATCCGGACCTCGACCGGGAGCGGGCCCGACGCGACCCGGGTCCCCTCGAGCCACAGCGGCATCAGGATCGCGGCCTCGAGCCTGCGGCTGTCCTCGGTCAGGTACGGCAAGTGGTCCTGCAGCTCGAGGAACCGGAACGCGACCGGCTCGGCCCGGACGAACCCGACCAGCGCCGCCCACAGGCCGCGGAACACGTCCCGCGGCGCCCGCTCCGCCGCGCCGACCAGCGCCCCCGCGATCACCGCGCCGAGGCGGCCCTTCGCGTCGGTGTACACCGCGTTGACCAGATCCTGCTTGTCGGCGAAGTACCGGTACACCGTGCCCACGCCGACCCCGGCTGCCCGGGCGACCTCCGGGACCGCGACCCCGTGGTACCCGCGCGCCGCGAACGCCTCCAGCGCAGCGAGCAGGATCTTCGCCCGCTTGTCGTCGGTGCGGGGCCGTCCTCGATTTTCGGAATGAACGTTCATTCCGGATACCCTACCCGACCGCGGCGCCGGTGTCACGCAGTCCTCGGGAGGACCGGAGGATCGACCCCGGATCAGCCGCGCGGGTGGTACCTCGCGTGGATCTGCTGGAGCCGCACCCGGGTGACGTGGGTGTAGATCTGGGTGGTGCCGATGTCGGCGTGGCCGAGCATCGCCTGGAGCGCGCGGAGGTCGGCGCCGTGCTCGAGCAGGTGGGTCGCGAACGAGTGCCGGAGCACGTGCGGGTGGACCTCGCCGTCGAGGCCGATCTCGGTCGCGTACCGGTTCAGGCGTTGCCAGAAGTTCTGGCGGGTCATCCGCCTCCCCCGCCGGTTCACGAACACCTGGGGCGACTGGCCGGCCGGATCGTGCAGCGGGCGCGCCTCCCGAAGGTACCGGACCATCAGGTCGAGCGCGACCTGGCCGATCGGCACGAGCCGCTCCTTGTCGCCCTTGCCGCGGATCCGCACGATCCCCACGTCGCCGTCGACCGACGCGAGCGGCAGCCCGACCAGCTCCGACACCCGCAGCCCGGTCGCGTACAGCACCTCGATCATCGCCGCGTCCCGCAGCCCGAGCGGATCGTGCCGATTCGGCGCGGCGAGCAGGGCCTCGATCTGCGCCTGGGACAGGACCGTGGGCAGCGCCGCCGGGTACTTCGGCGCGCCGATCCGCGCGGCCGGATCGGCCTCGACGGTCCCTTCCTTCACCAAGAACACGAACCACTGGCGGAGGGTGGACCGCGCCCGGGCGATCGACCGGAGCGACAACCCCGCGGTGTCGAGCGCCACCAGGTACGCCGACACGTCGTCCCGGGTGACCGCGTCCGGGCGGGCCACCCCGCGCTCGACGCACCACGAGACGAACCGGCGGAGATCGCGGCCGTACGCGTCCACCGTGGGATCCGACCGGTTCCGTTCGACCTTCAACCAATACGCGAACCCTTCGACGGCGGCGTCCATGCCGTCGGCGTTCACAGCAGATCCCTCAGCCGATAGATCAGCTCGTGCGCCGCCCGCGGCGACAGGCCGTCCGGATCGACCGCGCGGAGGGCGTCCCGCAGCCGATCCGGCGGCGGAGGCGACGGCTGGGTCGGCCCCGTCGGGACGGTAGCCGTGGACGGTGTCGGCGACGGCCGGGCTCCGAACAGCGGGAGCTGGTCGCGGATCGGCTCGGGCTTCTCGAACCGGGTCAGCAGCGTCCGGGCGCGCTCGATCACCCCGGCCGGCAGCCCGGCGAGCTTCGCGCACTGGATGCCGTACGACCGGCTCGCGCCGCCGTCCTTCAGCCGACGGAGGAACACGATGTCGTCGCCGGTGTCGCTGACCGCCACGTGGAGGTTCGCGATCCGGTCCTTGTCGTCGGCGAGCGCGCACAGCTCGTGGTAGTGCGTCGCGAACAGGCCGCGGCACCGGATCCGATCGTGCAGATCCTCGGCGACCGACCACGCGATCGCGAGCCCGTCGAACGTCGAGGTCCCCCGGCCGATCTCGTCGAGCACGACCAGCGACCGGGCGGTGGCGTGGTTCAGGATCGCCGCGGTCTCGGCCATCTCGACCATGAACGTCGACCGCCCGCGCCGGAGATCGTCGGCCGCTCCGACCCGGGTGAAGATCCGGTCGCAGGCGCCGATCCGCGCCGACTCCGCCGGGACGAACGACCCGAGGTGCGCGAGCAGCGTGATCAGCGCGACCTGCCGGAGCACCGTCGACTTGCCGGCCATGTTCGGGCCGGTCAGCACCACGAGCTGCTGCCGGTCCGGATCGAGCCGGAGATCGTTCGGGACGAACCGATCCGGGATCGCCGCCTCGACCATCGGGTGGCGTCCGGCCACGATCTCGAGCTCGAGCGAGTCGTCCACCACCGGCCGACACCACCGGTGCCGCACCGCGACCTCGGCCAGGGCGGTCAACGCGTCGACCTCGGCCAGCCCGCGGGCCAGCGCCAGCAACGCGGCGCTGTGGGCCGCGACCCGGTCCCGCAGCGCGCGGAACAGCTCGTACTCGAGCTCCTTGCGGCGGGTATCGGCCCCGAGCACCCGATCCTCGAGATCCTTCAGCTCCGGCGTGAGGTACCGCTCGCAGTTCGACAGGGTCTGCTTGCGCAGGTACCGGTCCGGGACCTTGTGCAGGTTCGCGGTGGTGATCTCGATATAGTAGCCGAAGACCCGGTTCTTGCGGATCTTCAGCGACGGGATCCCGGTGCGCTCGCGCTCCTCTGCCTCGAGCCGGTCGAGGATCGAGACCCCGTCGAGCGACAGCCGCACCAGCTCGTCGAGCTCCGCGTTCACCCCGTCGCGGATCAGGCCGCCGTCGGTGGTGGCGAGCGGGGGGTCGTCCACCAGCGTAGCGGCGAGGTCCGCGTGGACCGCCGCGCACGAATCCGGGCGGGTCAACCCGGGGATCGACGCCGCCGCCGCGTACACCGCCGGCGCCGCCCCCAGCGACTGGGCGAGCCCGGTGAGGTCGCGCGCGTGGGCGGTCTGGGTGGTGACCCGGGCCACGATCCGCTGGATGTCCGCCACCTGCGCGAGCGCGCTCCGGACGGCCGACCGGACCTCCGGCTCGTCCACCAGGGCCGCGACCTGCGCGGACCGCGCGGCGATCGCCACCGGATCCAACAGCGGGAACGCGAGCCACTCCTGCAGCCGCCGCGATCCGAGCGACGTCGCCGCGAGATCGATCAGCGAGAACAGCGATCCCCGGCGGGTTCCGTCCACCGCCGTCCGGTCGAGCTCGAGGTTCCGCCGGGTGGTGTCGTCGAGGATCAGGTACGCGTCGGCCTGGTACTGCTCGAGCCGGTGGACGTTCGCGAGCTTGCCGCCGAGCCGCTCTCGGGCGTACCGGAGCACGGCCGCGACCGACGGATCCGCCCGGGTGCCCTGCCCCGGCGTCCCCGGGCCCAGGGTCCGCTCGAGCTCGGCCGCGGCGACGTCCGGCTCCCACACGTCCGCGGCGACGACGCTGACGGTCACGGCGTCGAGCGCGGCGCCGAGCAGCTGGCGATCGACCCCGGGGCCGAGGACGATCTCCCGCGGACCGAACCGCTCGAGCTCGGCGATCGCGGCTGGGAGCTGGCCCACGACCGTCGCGCGGAGCTCGCCGGTGCTGGCGTCGAGGAACGCGAGGCCGAACCCGAGCCGCCCCCGCGACACGCCGGCGAGCCAGTTGGCCCGGTGCGCGTCGAGCGACGTGGGGTCGAACACCACCCCCGGGGTCACGACCCGCACCACCTCGCGCTTGACCAGCCCCTTCGCCTTGGCCGGGTCCTCGGTCTGCTCGGCGATCGCCACCCGGTGACCGTTGTCGACCAGGCGCTGGACGTACGACGCGACCGCGTGGTGCGGCACGCCCGCCATCGGGATCGGCACCGGGTCGTTCCGGTTCCGGCTGGTCAGCGTCAGATCGAGCTCCCGGGCCGCCAGCTCGGCGTCCTCGAAGAACAGCTCGAAGAAGTCGCCCATCCGGAACAGCAGGATCGCGTCCGGGTGCGCCGCCTTGAGCGCCCGGTACTGCTCGAACATCGGCGACGCGGCCGCCGGCGCCGGACCGGTCACGCCGGCCTCCGGATCCGCACCGCGAAGTGGGCGTCCTCCCCCGCGACGGGCGGAGCGGTCGACAGGCGGGCCTCGACCGTCCAGCCGGGCCGATCGGCGAGCAGCCGCTCGACCACCTCCTCGCCCTCCTCCGGCTCCGGGCTGCACACCGCGTACACCGCGAACCCGCCGGGCCGGACGTGGGCCAGCGCCCGATCCGCGATCCGGTGCTCGAGCGCCGACGCCCGGTACAGATCGGGCTCGGTCCGCTTCCACCGGATCTCGGGGTGGCGCCGGACCGTGCCGAGGCCGGTGCACGGCGCGTCGACCAGCACGGCGTCGTACGCCCCGAGGTCCGCCCCGCCGTCGGTCCAGTCGACCACCTGCCCGTGGGTGACGAGCCCGAGGCGGGCGGCGCCCTCCCGGACCCGATCCAGCCGCCGCGGATCGACGTCGGTGGCGAACACCGCCAGGCCCCGGGCCGCCAGCCGGAACGTCTTGCCGCCCGGCGCGGCGCACGCGTCGAGCACGGTCGACCCGGGCGCTGCGGCGTCCGCCACCAGATCCGCGACCTGCACCGACGCGAGATCCTGGACCCACCACGCGCCCTCGGCGAACCCGGGCAGCGCGCTGACCTGGCCGGTCGCCTCGACCCGGTACACGTCCCGCCCGACCGGCGTCCAGTCCGACGGCGCCGCCCACCCCGGCTTCGCGACCGCGAACAGCGGCGGATTCTCCGCGTTCGCGCGACACCAGGCGGCGGTGGCCTCGACCCCGTACCGCTGGTTCCACCGGGCGAGCAACCAGGCGGGCGTGTCGAGCGCGTCGGCCTCGGACAGCGATTCGATCGGCTCGACCCGCCGGAGCACCGCGTTCACCATCCCGTGCGCCCGACCGGCCCCGAGCGCCCGGACCGTCTCGACCGCCTGGTGGACGATCGCGTGGCGCGGCGTCCGCGCGAACAGCACCTCGAACGCGCCGAGGCGGAGGACTGCCCGAACCGGCGGATCGAGCGCGGTGATCGGCTGGGACACCAGCGACCGCAGCGCCGCGTCGACGTGGCCACGCCGACGGAGCACCCCGAACGCCAGGAACCACGCCAGATCGCGGTCCGGCCCGGCGGGCGGGGCGTTCGCGTCGAGCGCGTCCTCGAGGTGCGCCCCGTCCTCCGCTTCGATCAGCGAGGTCGCGGCGGCGTAGCGGGCCGTGGGCGGCGGCGCATCCCGCTCGTCCGCGGCAGATCGAGGCGGCCGGGGTGGGCCCCCCCCACGAGGAGC
>JBEBJW010000371.1:0-6617 GCA_040079715.1 Myxococcota bacterium
GCGCACGCCGTTCCCGCTCCCCCTCCCGCTCACCCCACCATCCCCGAGGTTTCGCCATGGGACTCCTGAACGGAGGCCTCAACGGCCGTCGGTTCCGCGTGTCGAGAGAGCTCCCCGCCGGGTTCCGCGACACGTTCCTCGAGCAGGTCCGCGCCGCCGCGTTCGTCGAGTGCGACACCGCCGCCGACACCGAGCCGCGGATCGGCTGGGTCGACGTGTTCGACCCCGCCATCACCACGTTCGAGCTGAACAACCTGCTGTACGACCGGTTCATCGCCGTGTCCCTCCGGGCGGACACCAAGAAGATCCAGGCCGCGTACCTCAAGATCGCGAGCGCCAACCGGATCGCCCAGGTCTGCCAGGAGCGCGGGCTCGAGAAGCTGTCGAAGGCCGAGAAGGAGCTCGTCACCGAGGCCCTCGAGGCCGACCTCCTCCGCCGCGCCCTGCCGAGCGTGGCCACCACCGACGTCGTGTGGGACATCGAGACCGGCAGCGTGATGGTGTTCTCGACGTCCGAGACGCCGCTCGAGCAGGTCCGCCAGCTCGCGAAGGAGACGTTCGGGATCTCCCTCGCGCCCGAGCGGATGGTCGACTGGCTGACCGACAAGCTCGACAAGAAGGAGGTCACCGACCGGGTCACCAACCACCTCGGCGGGTTCGCGTCCGAGGACGACCCGCTCGAGGGCAAGGAATTCCAGCTCGCGAGCGACTTCCTGACCTGGCTGTGGCTCCAGAGCGAGACCACCGACGGGATGTTCCGGGTGCTCGAGTCGACCGGCCCGCGCGCCGTCCCCGCCGTGTCCCGCGACGAGGCCGACGACGAGGAGTCCGACGAGGACGCCGAGACCGTGCTCGCCGACGCCGACGCCGAGGACGCCGCGTCCGACGGGGCCCCCGCCGTCGTGGCCGCCGACGATGCAGACGACGACGACGAGCCCGAGGTCACCGAGCGCCTCCGCCACTCCGACCTCGCGCTGTGGATCGACACCCGCCTCGCCCTGCGCGAGCTGACCGACGACGACCCCGAGACCACGATCCTGATCGGCGCGGCCCCGTCGGCGACCCCCGAGGCCCGCCGCGGGCTGAACCTCGGCAAGCGCCCGGTCGACGCGAAGGTCGGGCTGAAGCTGAACGACCTCGAGTGCGCGATGGCGCTCCAGGCGACCCCGGACGGCCTGCGGATCAGCGGTCTGAAGATCCCGTTCGCGGTCAAGACCGGGCGGGACGAGCGGCTGTTCGAGCGGGCGACCCTGCTGGACCTGCTCCACACCACGATCGCCCACCTGTTCCGCCAGTTCTTCCTCGACCGGACGAGCCCGGTGTGGGCCGAGCGGATCGAGCCGTTCGTGTCGGCGGAGCCGATCGCCGCAAAGTGACCGTCGGTGACACGCGGGCGGGGTTACCCGGGCACGGTCCAGGGGGCACCGATGTTCTGGTTGTGGTCCGACCTCCCCGCGTTCGCCGACGTTCCCGTCGCCCCTGCCTCCCTGGCGCCGTCGGCCCCGATCCGATTGTCCGACCCGGTCCGCCCGATCGCCGAGCGGGTCGCGCTGACGATCGACCCGACGAACCCGGCGTACACCGGCACCGCGACGATCGAGCTCGAGGTGACGACCGCCCTCGCCGCGTTCTCGCTCCACGCCGAGGAGCTCGGCATCCGGTCGGTCACCCTCGGCAAGACCGGCAAGAAGGGCAAGGCCGCGAGCTCCGCCCCGACCGACCACGGCCAGCTGAAGATCACCCCCGCGAAGCCGTTGAAGCCGGGGCGGTACACGCTCGAGCTCGGGTTCACCGGGGCGATCCACCCGCAGGCGTACGGGCTGTATTCGTTCGACGTCGACGGCGCGGCGTACGTCGCGAGCCAGTTCGAGGCGGACGACGCGCGGACCGCCTGGCCGTGCTTCGACGAGCCGGCGTTCAAGATCCCGTTGACCCTGGTGGTCACCTCCCCGTCGGCGAACCAGGTGATCTCGAACGCCCCGGTCGCGTCGCGGGTCGACGGCCCGGCCGGCACGGTGACCACGTTCGCGCCGACGAAGCCGATCCCGGCGTACGCGGCGGCCCTGCTGATCGGCCCGTACGTCCCGACGCCGGTGCCGGGGATGAAGGTCCCGGCCACCGTGTGGACCGTCCGCGGCCACGAGTCGATGGCGGGCGGGGTGGTCGAGGATCTCCCGGCGGCCCTCGGGGTGCTCGAGGAGTGGTTCGGCAGCCCGCAGCCGTACGAGAAGGTCGACTGGATCGTGATCCCCGAGTTCACGTTCGGCGCGATGGAGAACCCCGGCGCGATCGTCGCGGCCGAGGGCGTGGTCCCGCCGACCGACCGCGCGGCGCCGCAGCAGGCCGAGTACCGGACCCACGTGATCGCCCACGAGCTCGCCCACCTGTGGTTCGGCGACCTCGTGACCCTCGCGTGGTGGGACGACCTGTGGCTGAACGAGGCGTTCGCCGAGTGGATGGGACGGAAGGTCGTCGCCGAGCTCCACCCCGAGCACCGCGACGACGTGGGCGCGGTCGAGCGGCAGGCCCAGATGCTCGGCGGCGACGGGCGGGTGTCGACCCAGCCGCTGAAGGTCCCGATCACCGGCGACGCGGTGATGGAGACGCTGAACTTCGCGGTGTACGCGAAGGGCGAGGCCGTGCTCGAGATGGTCGAGGCGTGGATCGGCGAGGACGCGTTCCAGAAGGGCCTCGCGGCGTACCTCGCGAAGCACGCGTGGGGCACGGCGACGTCGGCCGACCTGTTCGCCGCGCTGGCGGAGGCCTCCGGCCAGGACGTGTCCGGGGTCCTGGAGGCGTTCCTCGCGACGCCGGGCGCGCCGCTGGTCACCGTCGCCCGCCAGCCGAACGGGACGTACCGGGTGACCGAGCAGCCGTACACCCAGATCGGCGGCGCGGCGCCGGCGGGGGCCGGTCCGTGGACGATCCCGCTCCGGATGCGGATCGGCCGTCCGAACGGGACCACCGAGCTCGTGACGCGGCTCGTCGGACCCGGCCCGACCGACCTCGACCTCGGCGAGGTCGCGTGGGTCCACCCGGCCGCCGACGGCGTCGGGTACTACGTGTGGACCGTCCCCGAGCCCGAGCTCGACGCGCTGGTCGCCGCGCTGCCCGCGCTGTCTCCGGGCGAGCGCCGGAGCGTGCTCGCGATGTCCGCGCTGGCACTCGCGGGCGGCCAGCGGTCCCTCGCCGACACGCTTGCGCGCCTGCCGGCGTTCGCGGGCGAGACCGACCCGACGGTGCTCGAGGCGCTCCGGCAGCTCCTCACCGGGGTGAACCTGGCCGAGCTCGCCGGCGACCCCGCGCTCGAGGCCAGCGCCCACGCCTGGCTCCGGGAGCGCCTGCGCCCGATGTTCGACGCGGTCGGCCGAGCGCCGGTGGACGGCGAGCCGGAGGCCCGGGCGAAGCTGCGGATCGCGCTGACCGGGACGCTCGCCCACGCCGGGGACCCGGACGCCGTCGCGTGGGGCATCGCCACCGGCCAGCGGGTGATGGCGGACCCGACCGCGGTCGACTTCGCCACCGCCGGGCTCGCGCTCGGGATCCTGGCCGAGCACCCGCCCGAGGGCCTCCAGGCGCAGCTCCTCGCCCGGGCCGACGCCGCGACCGACCCCGCGGTCCGGAGCCTGTTCCTGAGCGCGTACGGCCAGGTCGCCGGGACCGCCGCGCTCGACGCCGCCCTCGCCCGCGCGTTCGCCCCCGAGACGCCGCTGTCGGAGTTCCAGGCGGTGCTGCTCGGCGGGGTGCTCGCCCGCGGCCGGGAAGACGAGCGCGACCGGATGCTCGACGCGACCATCGCGAGCTACGACCAGGTCGTCGCGAAGCTCCCCCCGTTCGCCCGCCCGTACCTGGCGGCGTTCGGCGGCGGGTGCGATCCGGCGCGGCTCGAGCGGGCGCGCGCGTTCTTCGGCGACCCGGCCCACGCGGTCCCGGGGACCGACCAGGTGCTGGCGGACACCGCGGCGGACACCACCGCGTGCGCGGCCCGGCTCGCGGCGGATCTCCCGGGGTTGCGGGCGATGCTCGCGCCCCCTCCGCCGCCCGCCAGGGGCTCCACCAAGCCGAAGACCCCGAAGGCGGTCCGATGAGCACCCTCCCGGCGGTCGACCAGGTGATGGGGGACGCCCGCGACGCGCTCGCCCGCGGCGTGTTCGCCAAGCTGGTGCTGGCCGCCCCGGACGGCGCCGACCCGACGTTGAAGTCGCTCACCGTGCGGCCGGTGGTGGTCAAGGGCGGTCCGAAGCTCCAGCTCGTGTACCGCCACCAGACCCGCGACGTGACCCGGAACCTCGCCGAAGACGAAGCGCTGACCACGCTCGGCGCGATGGTCCCCGCCCCGTTCCGGCACGTCCACCTCCACACGACCGAGCGGACGATCCAGGTCGAGTGGCGCGACGGCAAGGTCAAGCGGACCGAGGCCGCCCCGACCCACGCCGCCCCCGCGTCGACCGCGCACGATCGGCCGAAGAAGCGGGTGCTGGAGGTCGACCCGCGGTGGCTCCAGGCGCTCGGGGCGAACCGGCCGGACAAGGTCCGCCAGGTGCACCGGTTCGTCGAGGTGCTCGACCACTGGCTCGGCGACGCGACGCGGCCCGCGGACGGGCGCACCCGGTGGGTCGACGTCGGGTCCGGGTCCGGGGTGTTGACGTTCGCCGCGTGGGAGTACCTCCGGAAGTCCGGGTTCGGCGCGGCCGAGGTCGTCGGGGTCGAGCTGCGGCCCGAGCTCGCCGCGAAGACCGAGCGGATCGCCCGCGAGCTCGGGTGCGACGGCCTGACGTTCGTGGCCGGCGCGGTCGACGCGGTGATCCCGTCGGGCGACGCCTCCGGGTTCGGCGCGGTCGACGGGGTGTTGGCGCTCCACGCGTGCGACACCGCGACCGACGACGCGCTCGCGACCGGGATCGCCGCTGGGGCGCGGTGGCTGCTGGCCGCGCCGTGTTGTCACAAGGAGCTCCGGCCGCAGCTCGCGCCGACGGGGCCGCTGGCGGCGGTGATCCGCCACGGGATCCTCCGGTCCCGCGAGGCGGACATCGCGACCGACGCGCTGCGGGCCGCCCTGCTCGACGCCGCCGGGTTCGACGCGAAGGTGTTCGAGTTCGTGTCGACCGACCACACCGACAAGAACCTGATGATCGCCGCCGTCCGCCGCGAGACCGACGGGGCGTCGCCGACCGGCTCACCGAGCGGGCCGATCGAGACGGCGCAGGCCATGGCCGCGTTCTACGGGATCACCCGGCAGCGGCTGGCGGGTCGGCTCGGGATCTCCCTCGAACCCGGTGTTACCGGGGGCGGATGATCCTCGCCCTGTTCGTCGCCTGCGCCGACCACGACTACCCGACCTGCGACGACGACGCGCCGATCCCGGTCCGCGCGGACGTCCCCACCTGGCACGGCGAGATCCGGGCGCTGGTCGAGGCGCGGTGCGGGGCGTGCCACACCGACGGCGGGCTCGCGCCCGTCCCGTTCGACACGTTCGAGGAGGCTGCACCCTGGGCCGCCGCGATGGCGACCGAGGTCGCGGCGGGGACGATGCCGCCGTGGCCCCCGGCCGACTGCTGCCGCCCGCTGAAGGACCCGCTCGGGCTGACCCCGGACGAGGTCGGCGCGTTGGCGGCGTGGGCCGACGGAGGGGCCCCGGAGGGCGATCCGGCGTCCTACGTCCCGCCGGAGCTCCCGCAGACCGGCCTGTCGCGGGTCGACCGGACCCTCGAGATGGACGAGCCGTACACCCCGGCCCCCGACGCCGGCACGACGGACGATACGCGGTGCTTCCTGCTCGACTGGCCGGAGGACGAGGTCCGGTACGTCACCGGGCTCGGGGTGAACCCGGGCGTCCCGTCGCAGGTCCACCACGCCCTGCTGCTGATCGCCGGCCCGCTGACGGTCCCGTCGTTCGAGCTGCTCGACGCGGCGGACAGCGGCCCTGGTTGGAACTGCCCCGGCGGGGTCGTGTGGGGGACGTCCGGGTGGATCGGCGGGTGGTCGCCCGGGTGGACCGCGCGGGAGATGCCCGCCGGCACCGGCCAGAAGGTCGCGCCCGGCAGCAAGCTGATCCTGACCGTCCACTACTCGGTCGCGGACGGCGCGCCGGTGGCAGACCGGACGTCGGTCGATCTGCGGCTCGACGACGCCGTGTCGTCCGAGCTGACCGCGTTGTCGGTGTACGACCCGCTGTGGCTGGCGGGCGGGATGAAGATCCCGGCGAACGAGCCCGACGTGTGGGTGTCGTACAAGAGCCGGCCGCTGTCCAAGAAGACGCTGGTCGGCGTGAACCTCCACATGCACGAGCGCGGCAGCCGCGGGTCGATCGGGATCCGCCACGCCGACGGCACCGAGGACTGCCTGCTCCAGATCGACGACTGGCAGCACCACTGGCAGGGCGACTACCAGTTCGCCGAGCCGATCCAGCTCGCGATCGACGACCAGCTGTGGGTCGAGTGTCACTGGGACAACACCGCCGCCAACCAGCGCGAGGTGAACGGCGCCCCCGAGACCCCGCGAGACCTCGGGTGGGCCGAGGACGAGGAGATGTGCGTCGGGTTCCTCACCGCCAGGGACTAGAGCGCGTGGCGCGTAGGCCGCGCAGCCGCCACGCGCTCCTCCCTTGCCTCTGCCCA
>JBEBJW010000372.1:0-6612 GCA_040079715.1 Myxococcota bacterium
GACCGGGCTGTCGGTCGCCCCGCGCGGTCACCGCCGGATGTACACGTACAGCCGTCCTTCGTCGACCTCGCCGTGGTCGAACGCCGGAGCGCCCACGAGCAGGTCGAGGCGGCCGTCCCCGTCGATGTCCCCACCGGAGGCCACGCTCTGTCCGAAGCCGGAGTCGGGCTGACCGGAGCTGGCAGTGAACGCGGCCGACGCCCCGAGCCCTCCCGGCTGGCCCAGGAACACGGCCGCGAACCCGACGTAGGTGGAACCGACGAACACGTCGTCGAAGCCGTCCCCGTTGACGTCCCCTGCGCTCGCGACCGATCGTCCGAAGCCCGCCCCGACGGTGTCGGACTCGGCGGTCCAAGTGGCCGTGAGCTCCGGACCGGAGGCGGATCCGAGGAACAGGTTCACGCGGCCTTCGTCGGCGTGTCCGTCGGTGAACCAAGGTTCCCCGACGATCAGGTCGTCGAAGCCATCGCCGTTCACGTCTCCCGCCGACGCCACCGAGGTGCCGAACTGCGCGCCGGACTGGACCGACTCGGCGATCCAAACCGCCGTGCGCTCCAGACCTGCGGCAGAGCCGAGGTACACGTATGCGCGACCCGCGGTGGTCTGGGCGCCGTCGTAGTATCGGGCGCCGACGACCACGTCATCGAAGCCGTCGCCGTTCACGTCACCCGCTGAAGCGACCGAATGCCCGAACTCGGAGCGCTGCTGATCCGACTCCGCGGACCACGCGGGGGTCGCGCCCAGTCCGGAGGCGGATCCGTGGAACACGAACGCCCGGCCCTCTTCCGGGGTGTCGTTCGAGTAGAGCGGCGCCCCCACGATGATGTCGTCGAAGCCGTCGCCGTTCACGTCCCCGGCGGATGCGACCGACTCCCCGAGTCGGGCCAACTGGTTTCCCGACCAGGCGCTCCGAGACGGAGTCGACTCCAGGCCGAGCGACGAGCCGAGGTACAGGTGGACCGCGCCCTCGGTCGACTGGGTGTCGCCCGCATCCGGATCGCCGACGATGAGGTCGTCGAAGCCGTCGCCGTTCACGTCCCCGGCGGAGGCCACGGAGGTCCCGTACGACCCGACCTCCGGGCCGGGATCCCCGATCCACGCCGCGGTGGGATCGAGGCCCGCCGCCGAACCCAGATGGACGAACGCGGCGCCCGTGTAGAACTGGGTCGTGATGTACCCGGGCGCTCCCACCGCCACGTCGTCGAACCCATCTCCGTTCACGTCGCCGGCCGAGGCGACGACGTGGCCGAAGGTCGCGTCTGCCTGGTCGGGCTCGAGGTGACCGGCTGCCAGCGCCGGGGCCGCGATCGCCGACCCTGCCCACGCGCAGACGAACCCGACCCTGCTGAACCGCGTCGAAGTGCCCATGCACCCTCCAGGTTCGACATGTAGTCCGCAGGTCCGACGGGCCGCCGAACAATCGTCGAACACTTCGGTCGTCACGCACGCGCGTCGAGCGCTGCCTGTCGCTCCGCGATCGCCCGGTCGAGCGTGGACCCCGACGCTGTGCCCATCCGGCGTGCCAGGTCACGGGCCCGGGCGATGCAGGCCCCGGCCTCGGCGCGTCGGCCGTCGCGGAGCTCGAGGTCCGCCATCGTGACCATCGCGTCTGCGAGCGCGATGACCGACCCGCTCGCACCGAGCCGCTCCGTCGCCCGCGTCAGCAGCGCCCGGGCCTCGGCGGGTCGGCCGTCGTCGAGGGCGACCCCGGCGAGTCCGACCAGGGTTTCGGCCTCCGACGTGAGGTCCTCGACGGCCTCCGCGAGGTCGAGCGCCGCCTGGTAGTGTCCGCGGGCGTCGCCGAGCAGACCCCGGCTTCGCGCGACGGCCCCGAGGCTCGCGCGGACCCGGCCTTCCATCCGCCGGTCGCCGGACTCCCGGTGGACCGCCAGCGCCGCCTCGTAGCTGCGGACCGCCGGGTCGAGCTGCCCCGCCTCCCGCTGGAGGTCGCCGATGTTGGCGAGCGCGACGGCCTCCGAGCGGCGGTTCCCGACCTCGCGGTGGGCCGCCAGCGCGGCATCGAACCACCGGAGCGCCTCCGCGGACCGTCCCTGCTGGGCGCACAGCACGCCGATGTTCCCCGAGGTCACGCCCTCGAGCCGGCGCGAGCCGACCTCGCGGTGGATCGCGAGCGCCGCCTCGTACAGCGCGTAGGCCTCCTCCGGCTCACCGAGCTCGTGGCTCAGGTTGGCGAGGTTCGCGAGCGTCGAGCCCTCCGACTCCCGACTCCCGAGGTCCCGATGGAGGGCCAGGGCGGTGGTGAGGGCAGCGCGGGCCTGGTCTCGTCGCCCCGCCGCGCTGTCGAGGTTGGCGAGGTTCCCCAACATCACCGACTCCGCCCACCGGTTCCCGACCTCCCGGTGGATGGCGATCGCGGATTCGTACCCGCGGCGCGCCTCCGCGGGGTGGCCCTCGTCGTTGTCCACCAGCGCGAGGTTCCCGCACAGAATCCCCTCTTCGGCGCGCCGGCCCGCCCCCCGGTGCGCCGCGAGCGCGCGCTCGAGGTACGCCCGCGCGTCCGCCGACCGCCCGAGCAGCCGGCAGACCTCGCCCGCGTGGGCTCGGACCCGCGCGTCGTCGGCCTCGTCGAGCGTCGGTACGCACAGCGCGGCCTGCAACACCGCCAGCGTCGCGGTCAGCGGACCCCGTCCCTTCGACACCTGCGACGCCGCGAGCGCGATCACGGCGGCCGCGTGGGGCTCGGAGGCGTCTCGCTCCGGGTCCGACCGCTGGGCGGCGGCGACGATGTTCTCCCGCTCGACCGTGAGGCGACGCGGACCGTGGGGCAGGTCGTGGATCCACGGCTCGGCGAACGCCGCGACCCACCGACGGTGTCGGACCTCGCACGCCGTCCTGGCGATCGGGTCCGAGGCGAGCCGGGCGGCCGCGAACGCCGCCAGGCTGGGGAGCAGGTCGAACCGGAGGGCGGTGGACGGTTCCGGCCTCGCGCTCACGAGCGAGGCTCGGCACAGCGCCTGGAGCAGGTCGATGACCGCGGTCTGTCCGACGTCCACCACCGCCTCGGCACCCACGAGCGAGAACCCTCCGCGGAAGGCGGACAGCTGCGCGAACGCGGACTGCTCCGCGGCGGACAGCAGCTCCCACGACACGGTGAGCGCCGCCTCCAGCGAGCGATGGGGCTCGTCGATCCCGGCACCCGGCGCCTTCAGCAGTCGGAGCGGGTCGGCGAGGCGCTGGCGGAGCTCGCGGAGGGACAACACCCCGATCCGCGCGGCGGCGAGCTCGATCGCCAGCGGGAGCCCTCCGAGCGCGGCGATCACGCCGCCGAGGTCCGGCCCGGACGGGAGCTCCGCGTCCGGGTCGAGCTCCGGCCGGGCGCGCTGGGCGAGGGCCCGGAACAGCTCGGTGGACGGGTCGGCCGCGAGCGGGGGAACGACCCACACCGTCGCCCCGGGCACCGCGATCCGCGACGTCACCACCACCCGGCTCGACCCCGAGCCGACCGACCGGGAGGTCGCGAGGGCCCCGAGCAGGCGCCCGATCGGAGCGGTGCACCCTTCGGCGTTGTCGAGGATCCACAGCGAGCCCGGTCTGCCGTCCGACACGTGAGCGGCCCACCGAACGTCGTCGGACGGAGGAGCGACACCGAGCGCCGACCCCAGCGCCGCGTGGACCTCCGCGGCGTCCGTGCAGCCGCGCAGCGACACCGCCACCACCGGTCCGGTGGTCCACGCCGCGGCGAACGCACGCGCGAGGCGGGTCTTGCCGACCCCCGGGGGACCGACCAGGCACACGACAGGGTCGGCGGCGGCGCGCAGCGCCTGGAGCTCGGGTCCACGGCCGACGAACAGCCGGCCGCGTCCCGCGGAACCGTCCTCCACCGCGGTCAGCTCCAGTCGGAATCCGAGCCCGCGGACGGTGACGAGCGAGGTCGGGGAGCCAGGGTCCCGCTCGATCTTCTGGCGGAGGCGCCGAACGGCGACGGTGAGGGCGGCGGTGTTCGTGGTGGCCGCGTAGCCGAGGACCCGCGTCTGGAGCTCCAGGGTCGGGACGACCCGCCCTGCACGCTCGGCGAGGTACGCCAGGAGTCGAACCTCGTGGCGGGTCAGCGGCGTCACCGCCCCTGCCTCGCGTCGGACCTCGGCGCGGTCGAGGTCGATGGTGCAGTCCGCGACACTGAAGATCGTGGCCATTCCGCATGGTAACGCGCGTCGTCCGGTCGACGGACTCGGTCCCGCGCCGGTCGAACCGGGTGATCCGAGGGGGACCACGACGGCTCGGTACGCCACCCGGGATCCTCGCCGCCGGCCGACGGGCGGATCCCGGATCCGGACGCGCGGCCCGGCTCCGCGGGACGGGGACGACCTACGCGCGGACCCCGGCGATCGCCTTGTCCCGCTCGGTCCGCAGCCGGTCGAGCAGCCCCGGCTCGGCCTCCAGCCACGCCTGCGGCCACTGGACCCGGTCGAGCGAGAACGCCATCGGATCCGCCGGCAGCGGCGCGTCGCTCGGCTCCTCGGTCAGCGAGAACACGCCGTTGTCGAACGGCTGGCCGGACGCCTTCACGACCAGCGCCGTCCGCTCGCGGACCCCCCGCGACGCCTGGACCAGCGACCGGTAGTGGCAGTACGGGTTGTTGCCCCGCTTGTCGAAGAACACGTGCGCGGTCCACGAGCAGCCGCCGCGGCACAGCGACGCGAACTTGCACCCCTTGCAGAACCCCCACAGGTGGTCGGTCGACAGGGTGTCGTTGAACGTGACCTCGGGCGTGTGGTGCACGATGTCCGCGAGGCGCATGTTCCGGATGTTGCCGCCGGTGTAGGCCTTGGTCGGCAGCGACGGGCAGCCCTTGATCGCGCCGTCGGCCTCGATCCCGAGCGCCGAGATCCCGGCCTCGCACCCGCCCCAGGTCTGGGTGTCCGACCCGAACCCGCGGAACAGCCGCTCGTACGGCCCGTAGTACCCGATGTTGTTCCCGGCCTGGACCCGCCGGCCGTCGTCGAGCGCCCGCTGGGCGAGCACCCCGAGCACCGGGTACAGCTCGAGCAGCTCGTACGGCTGCATCAGGAGCTCGGCCTGGTCCGCCGCGTTGCCCATCGGCACGGTGAGCTGGAGCTGCCAGGCGTAGATCCCCGCCTCGGCCAGCTTCTCGTAGATCAGCGGGAGCAGCGGCGCGGACTTCCGGTTGATCTGGGTGTTGGTCGCGAACCGGATCCCGGCCTCGCGCAGGTGCCCCATCGTCCGGAACGCCGACGCCCACGAGCCCGGCTTGCCGCGCAGCGCGTCGTGGACCTCCTCGAGCCCGTCGACCGACACCGAGACCGCGTGGATCCCGGCCTCCTTCATCCGGTGCGCGACCGTCTGCGACAGCCCGTAGCCGCCGGTGGTCATCGTCACCCGCATCCCGTACTTGACGATCTCGGCCGCGATGTCGAGCCAGTCCTTCCGGAGGAACGCCTCGCCGCCGATCAGCGTGACCTCGGTGATCCCGACCTCGGCCATCTGGTGGACCAGATCGAACGCCTCGGCGGTGGTCAGCTCGTCGACCCGCGCGTCACCGGCGCGCGACCCGCAGTGGTTGCAGGCGAGGTTGCACTTGAGCGTGATCTCCCACACCGCGTACGCAGTGCGGGGATCGACGTTCTGGATCGATTCCGCCATCTCGACGACCCCCGCTGCGCGCGCCCGACCGACTAGGTGGAGATGCCGTACAGCGGCTGGTTGCCGCCGCCCTTCCCGATGCCGCCGGCGCCGCCGCCCGCCTTGAGGCCGGACTTCACCTTGATGCCGGTGCCGGACTCGAGGTCCTTCACCGCGTCGATCGCCTCACGCTCGAGCTCGGACTGATTCGGCTTGGTCTTCATGTGGATCCCTCCTGTGCCTCGCGGCAGGGGGATTGTATCCCAGCGCGAGCGCCCCCTGCCCATGCCGTGCCCGCGCCTTCGACCGGTTCGGTCGACGACACGCAGACTCGGACAGGGGGCGTGCGGTGCTAGGTCGCGGGCGGGGGGTTGCCGTACAGCGGCGTCACGACGCCACCCTTGCCGCCGCCGGCGCCGCCGCCGGCCCGCAGGCCCGTCTTGACCTTGACGCCGGTGTCGGACTCGAGCGCCTTCACGGTGTCGATCGCGTCTTCGACGAGGCGATCCTGATTCGGCTTGATCTTCATGGGGACTCCCTCCTGGTGTGACTCGTGCGCGGCCTCCCGGACTTTAGTCCGACTCTCGGCGACCGGCGACCATTTCTGTAATGACGCGACCGCGCAGGGGCGAGGGCCGGATAGGGTGGGCGGCGTGGGAGAGTCGTTCGCCCGTACCACCCGCTCGCTCCGCGCCGATCGCGGCGGCGGCTGGCTGCTCGCCCTCGTGCTCGGCACCGGCCTGCTCGCGGTGTGGTGCGGCTGGATGGGCCTCGCGCGGGTCCCGGTCCGGTCGGTCAGCGTGCGGGCCCGGATCGAGTCGGCGCTGGTCCCGCGGGACGTGCAGGCCGCGGTCGCCGGGGTGGTGACCGAGATCCCGGTCCGCCTGGGGGACCGGGTGTCGCAGGGAGACCCGATCGTCCGCCTCGACGACGCCGACGCCCGCTCCGCCCGCACCGACGCCGCCGCCCGGGTCGACGGGCTCCGGTCGCAGGTCGAGCGCCTGTCCCTGG
>JBEBJW010000373.1:0-6612 GCA_040079715.1 Myxococcota bacterium
GCGGCGGGGCGGGTCGGGGCTCCTCGATCGGATCGCCTACCGAGACCTCACCGCGCGAGACACGGCGGGTGCCACCCGGCTCGAGCGGGAGGCCGCCGCGGGTACGCTCCCGGCGACGCTCGCGCGGTGGGGCCTCGCGGCGACCCCGCCTTCGATGGCGGTCAGCGCCCTGTCGACCACCACGCCGCCGGGGAACTTCCCGCTCCTGTCGACGGACGACCAAATCGTGTTGGTCGAAGCGTACGAGACGACCGAGCTGGGGGAGTTCGTGCTGCGGGGGCTTCCGCTGAACATCGGGCCCACCGAGGACTCCGGCATTCACTACTCGGTCCTCGGGATCGGCGGCTCGGTCCAGTTCCCGAGCGCTGGTCCTCCGCTGGTTCCGGTGGCGTCGATCGGGACGGCGGGGAACGTCGTGCTGATCGTCACGGTCCCGGACCTGAGCTTCTCGGCCACGGTCAGCGCGGAGCTCACGGCGGGCGCTGCCGGAGCGGCCATCGGGATCGGCGCTGCGCTGTGCATCTTCCTTCCGGGGGGGTGTCCGCTCGGAGGCGTCGTGACATCCCTGGCGTTCGCCTCGATTCGGAGTACCCCGATCGCGATCACCTCGTCCGGCTTGTCGATCGCGTTCGACGTGTCGTTCCAGTTCGACCCGCAGACCGAGCGCGTCGAGCCGTTCGTCGAGGTCCTCGGGTCGGGCGGCTCGCTCGCGGTGGGGCTCGGCGCCGGGGTCCCGACGTCGGTGGTCCCGTTCGCGACCCGCGTGTTGGGCGCGGTGCTGTCCGGCTTCGGGCCGTGGCGGTCCGTGGTGCTGACCCTCGTGGCCGCGGAGCTCCAGCGCACGCTCCGGGGGCTCGGGCTGCAGCTCCCGGTCGCCGGGGGGCAGCTCGGCCTGCACGCCGTGAACGGCGGCGCGTCCAGCGAGGCCGGGATCCTCCTCACGCTCTGGGCCGACGTGCGGCCGGTCGCCGGCGTCGCGGCGCAGCCGATGGTCACCCAGACCGAGCGGGTCGCCCGGGTCGAACCGCAGCTCCGCGGCGCTCACCTGGCGCTGTGGGGCGCGACCCACCCGATGCCTGCCGGGCCGCCGGTCGGGACCTACGTCGGGCTCGGGATCAGCCAGAACACGCTGAACTACCAGCTGTTCGCCCGCTGGCGGACCGGGGGGTTCGAGGCGTCCATCACCGACCCGGCGACGCTGACCGCGTTGACCGCGTCGGCGCCTCCCGGGCTCCTGCAGCGGGTCCCGAGCCGGATCCACCTGTGGTCGGCTACGCCGCCGCGGGTCGAGGTGTCGATGGGAGGCCTGATCGCGGGCGCCTCCCCGCTGGTCGTGTTCTTCGACGACGTGCGCGCCTGCGCGGAGGTCATCCGCGCCGTGCCGGCGATCGACGGGGTCGCCCCCGCGTGGGAGCTGTCGTTCAACCTCGTGGTCGACGCGACGGTGGTCCTCGGGTGGCCGTTCGCGTTCGACCTGCTGCTCGACGATCGGCGGGTGCGTCCGATCGACGCGCGGACGTTCGAGCTGGTGGACCCGGCCCGCCCGATGGTGATGAGCGGGCTCCCGGCCGGCGCCCTCGAGGTCCTGGCGGCGCCGATGATCCGGTGGTTCCTGGGCGGACGCGTCGGGAGGCCGGGTGCGCCCACCAATCCGCCGGGTTGGGGCCGTCCGCTCCCGGCGATCCAGCAGCTCGTCGCTCCGGAGGCGACGCTGCCACCGCCCAACCTCGAGCAGAGCGTGTACCTCGAGATCCTGGCCCACCGGCGGACCATGTACCTGCTCCCCGCGATCCGGAACGTCCTTTTCGAGCTCGTCGACGGCTCGCCGGGGGCGTTCCTGAACAGTGTGCTCACCACCCCGCCGACGGCGCCGCCGGTCACCCTGGCGACCCTGACCGGGGCGCAGGGGTTGGTCCTCGCGAACTTGCCGGGGATCGAAGGGGCGGTGGGTGCCAAGTTCCCCTAGCAGGCCTCGGGAAAGCTCGCTTCGCGAGGTTCCCGGCCTGCTAGATGCTCATGGCTCGCCTTCGGACCGCCGCCCTCCGGGCGACCCTCCGCTCCCTGCGGCTCCTCGGTCCGATGCATGTGCCGGTTGTACCGTCGCAGCCACGCCGGACCTGCGGTCCCTCGGTCGCTCCGAGTCGTCCCAGCGAGCCGGGACGGCGGCCCGAAGACTCGCGTCAGGAGCGCGTGAACGCTCCCGGAGGGAGCATTCCCGAGCGCTCCTAGCGCGGTCGAGCGCCCCGCCGACGCGAGGCCCCGCAGCGATCCGCGCGGGATAGGGAGGGGCGATGTCCGTCGACCCTTCGTCTGCCCCGTTCGCCCCCGGCTCCGTCCTCGCCGGCCGGTTCGAGGTCCACGGGGTGGTCGGCCGCGGGGGCACCGCCACCGTGGTCCTCGCGACCGATCGCCTGCGCCAGGAGCGCGTCGCGCTGAAGATCGTCCACCCGCACCTCGCGGCCGACCCCGCCGCCCGGCGCCGGCTGCTGCGCGAGGTCCGCACCGCCACCGTGCTCCGGTCCGACGCCGCGCTCGTCCCGTACGATCTGCACGAGCTCGACGGCGGCGGGATCGCGCTGTCGATGCCGTTCCACCCGGGCCAGACGCTGGCCGACCGGATCGCGTCGGGCGGGCCGCTGCCGATCGCCGACGTCCGCGCCCTCGGCCGCCGGATCGCCGCCGCGCTCGCCGACGCCCACCGGGCCGGCGTCCTCCACCGCGACGTGACCGCGAACAACGTGATGATCGCCGACGACCCGGGTGCTGCGGTCCTGACCGACTTCGGGCTCGCCCGCCTGCTCGGCGGCACCCGGACCACCGGCCTGCTCGGCACCGCCGGGTACGCCGCCCCCGAGGTGTACACCGGAGACGGCTCGGATCCCCGGTCGGACCTGTACGGCCTCGGCGCTGTGCTGTACCTCGCGGTCACCGGCCGCCCGCCGTTCGATCCGCGCGAGCCCGCGGTCGCGTTCAAGCGCCAGCTCGACGAGACGTTCCCGGCGGTCCGCGATCTGCGCCCGGACTGCCCGGCGGACCTCGCGTCGACGATCGAGCAGCTCCTGCGCGCCGATCCCGAGTCCCGCCCGCAGGCCGCGTCCGACGTGGGCGACGCCCTCGCCCGCAGCGAGCCGCTGGTGGCGCCGATCCGGGTCCAGCCGACGTCCGGGACGTTCATGCCGGTCGGCACCCACACGGTGATCGTCAAGGAGCGCGACGAGGACCGGCGTCGGCGGCGGCGCCTGCGGCGGGAGCGGATCGGCGACCCGGTCCCGATCGATCCCGGCGACGAGCTCGCCCGGTGGGGGCGGCACCTCGCCGGGCGGGTCCGCGACGCGCTCGGGGTGCCGGCGCCGTCCGGGTTGAGCCCCGAGCAGGGCCTGGTCCGGATCGTCGCCCGGGAGGCCGGGATCCCGGAGTCGGCGATCGAGCCGAGCCCGGTGCTCCTCGATCCGCGGTTCCGGCTGATCGACGGGGTCGATCGGACCACCGCCGAGCGGGTGGCGGAGGACGCGCGGGCGCTCGGGTTCCGGGCCGAGGTGGTCCAGCGGCCGTCGTGGACCCTGCCGCGGTGGGTGTGGCCGCTGTACGCGCTGATCGTGGCGCTCGGGTGGACCGCCGCGGCGTCGATCGAGAGCGGGGTCGCCTCGCTGCTGATCCTCGGGTTCACCGTCGGGGTGCCGATCGCGCTGTCGCAGCAGTCGGAGCGGTCCCGGCTCGACCGGTACGCGATCGCCTACCGGGCGGATCTCCGCGGGATGCTCCGCCCCGGCGTCGCGGTCGCGGCCCCCCACGCCGAAGCCGTCGACCACCGCCACCCGAGGCCAGCAGCTCGCCGCCCGCGCCGAGCAGGCCCTCTCCGGGCTCGACGAGGCGATCGGGGCGTCCGAGCTGCCGGAGCTCGCCCGGACGGACCTGCGGTCGACGTCCCGCGAGCTGCGCGACCAGGCGACGGGTCTCGCGGTCGAGATCGACAGCCTCGACGCCGCGCTGAAGGCCGCGAACGCGTCGGACGTCGACACCGCCGCGCTCCAGGCCCGGCTCGATCGGCTGGACACGCTGGCCCGGGCCGGGGAGCGGGTCGATCGGACCGAGCGGGAGCGCCTGAGCCGCGCGCTGACCGCCGACGAAGACAACCGGGCCGCAGCGGACCGGCTCGAGTCGCAGCTCGCGTCGGCGACCGCCCGGCTGATCGAGATCGCCAGCACCGCCACCCGGGTCCGGCGGGAGCTGCTGGTCGAGCCGGACGTGGCGCGGACCGCGGACGAGCTGGTCGGGCGGCTGCGGACCGAGGCCAAGGCGGCGGCGGACGCGAAGCGCGAGGCCGGCAAGCGGGCGACCCGGGCCCGCGACCTGGCCTGATCGGTGTAGGCTCTCCCGGTGTCGCGGTTCGAGCTGCTGCTGCCGGGCGGAGGCCCCGCCGTCCCCCTGGCCGAGACGCCGGTCACGGTCGGTCGCGGGCCGGCGAACGGCGTCGTGTTGGCCGACGACGGCGTGTCGTGGCACCACGCGCAGCTGTGGGTCGAGGGCGACACGGTGTGGCTCCGCGACCTCGGCTCGCGCAACGGCACGTTCGTGAACGGCGATCGGACCGTGGCGTCGACCCGGCTGCGCGACGGCGACGAGGTGCGGATCGGCGCGGTGGTCGCCCTGCGGGTCCGGGCGGTGTCCGGCGGGGCGCTCGCCGGGTTGCGGACGCGGTACGTCGAGGATCTCGCGACCGGCGCCCGGGTCCTCGTCCGGTCGGACCGGTTCCTGCTGGGGTCGGCCCCCGGGTGCGACCTGCGGATCGACGACTGGCCGGCCCGCGCGGTCACGATCCTGCTCCACCCGGACGGCGAGGTGTGGGTCGGCACCGAGGACGGCGAGGAGCCGATCGAGATCGGGGTCCCGTTCGCGGTCCGCGGTCGCTCGCTCCGGGTGGTCGAGGACGTGACGGACCACGCCCCGACGGTCGAGTTCGGCTCGCACCGGTACCCGTACCGGCTCCACGCGGCGGCGAACGTCGCGGGCGGGCCGCAGGTCACCCTCGCGGACCCGTCGAGCGGTCGGGAGCTCGTGCTGACCGGCAACCGCGGGGTGCTGCTGTACGCGCTGGCCCGCCAGGCCGTCCGGGACCGCGAGGCCGGGCTCGGAGACGCCGAGGCCGGGTGGTGCTCGACCGACGACGCGCTGATCGCGGTGTGGGGCCGGGGCCAGAAGGACGCGAACCACCTGAACGTGCTGGTCCACCGCCTCCGCGGGCACCTGACCGACGAGGGCTTCGATCCGTGGTTCGTGGAGAAGCGCCGGGGCGGGATTCGGGTGAAGGTTCGCGAAGTCTCGGTGGAGTGACGATGAACCTCACGGCGGTCCTGACCGGCGCGACGAGCGGGATCGGCCTCGAAACGGCGCGGGCGCTGCGCCAGGCGGGGATCCGGGTGATCGCGGTCGCCCGGGACCGGGCGAAGGGCGAGGCGATCGCGGCCGAGCTCGGGGTCGAGGTCGAGCTGGCGGACCTGTCGGTCCCGTCGGAGACCCGGGCCGCGGCGGCGCGGATCGCCGACCGGGTCGACGCGATCGATCTGGTGGTCAACAACGCCGGCGGGCTGTTCGCGACCCGCCAGGTCACCGCCGACGGGCTCGAGCGCACGTTCGCGACGAACCACCTCGGGTACTTCGTGCTCACCACGGCGCTGCTGGCGAAGATCGAGCGCGCGGCGGCCCCGCGGGTGGTGATCGTGTCGTCGGAGGCGCACCGGAGCGCGTCGATCGCGTGGGACGACCTGCAGCACGGCCGGTGGCGGGGCAACGGCTGGCCCGCGTACGGCCAGTCGAAGCTGATGAACCTGCTGTTCGCGCGGGAGCTCGCCCGCCGGGCGCCCCGGATCGAGGTCCACACCGTCCACCCGGGGTTCGTCGCGTCGGGGTTCGGGCGGAACAACGGGCCGGTGCTGCGATCGATGCTGAACCTCGCGTCCGGGCTCGCGCGGACCCCCGCCCAGGGTGCGGACACCGTGGTGTGGGCCGCGACCGACCCGTCGCTCGCGGGGACCACCAACCGGTACTGGGCGGACCGGTCCGAGCTGGTCCCATCGGCCGACGCGCGCGACGACGCGGCCGCCGCGAGGCTATGGGAGGAGACCGAGGTGGTGTTGCGAGCGACCCCGTGAGCGAAGCGCAGCGTGGGGTGGTCGTCGCGACCGCCGGCCGGCGGGTGATCGTCCGCGATCATCCGGACGACGGCGTGGCCGAGCGGGCGTGCTTCCGGGCCGGGCAGCGGGCGGTGGTCGGCGACCGGGTCCAGTGGGTCGAGGCGCGGGGCGAGGGCGGCAAGCTGACCGAGGTCGAGGACCGGGGCAACGCGCTGATCCGGACGGACGACCGAGGCCGGGAGCAGGTCCTCGCCGCGAACCTCGCCGGGGTGCTGGTGGTGTGCGCCGCGGTCGAGCCGCCGTTCCGGGCGGGGCTGCTCGATCGGTACCTGGTGGCGGCGTCGGTGTCGGAGATCGACGCCCACGTCGTGGTGAACAAGCTCGACCAGGGCGTGCCGGCCGAGGTCGACGCCGAGCTCGCGGTCCGGGCGGCCACCGGGGTCGACGTGGTGCGGGTCAGCGCCACGACCGGGGAGGGGAT
>JBEBJW010000374.1:0-6607 GCA_040079715.1 Myxococcota bacterium
CCTGCCGTCTGCCCTGGCGGCGAGCCGTCCCGACGCGCTCGGGATGCTGATCCTCGACGCCGAGCTGGTGCTGCCGGGCGCGCTCGAGGTCGTGGCGTCCGTGTGCCCGCAGACCCGGGTGGTGGTGATCGCCGACGACGTCGATCCGGCGCTGCTGTCCGCCACCCACCGGATCCCGCGCCTGGTCGGGTTCCTCGGCCGGGCGCTCGGCGCCGCCCGCGACTGGGAGCTCGGGTACCTCGTCCGGCGGCTGCTCGTCTCCCCGGCTGGATGGGACACCGCCGCGCCGGCGACCCACGAGCTGCTCCCGCCGGGAGCGGCCACCGTGACGTTCCGCCCCCGCACGTCCGGGGACCGCGATCGGGTGGTCGAGGCGGTGGAGCTCGCGGCGACGAACCTCGGGGTCCACCGCCGGACCGCCGCCGCGGCGGCCGACGCGGCCCACGAGCTGCTGATGAACGCGCTGTACGACGCCCCGGTCGACGCGGCTGGCACGCCGAAGTTCGCCGGCGATCGGCGGGCGGCGATCGCACTCGACGACGGCGAGGTCCCGGTGCTCCGGCTGACGATCGACGCCGACCACGTCGCGCTCGACGTGACCGATCCGTTCGGGCGGATGACCCGCGATCGCCTGTTCGACCGCCTGTACCGCGCCCGCACTGCGCCGGACGGCGGCGCGATGCTCGACACGAGCCACGGCGGAGCCGGCCTCGGCCTGTTCAAGCTGTGGTCGACCGGATCGATCCTGCGGTTCGACGTGGTGCCCGGGCAAACCACCCACGTCGCGTGGGTCGTGGATCGCCGGGTCGCGCTGCAGGCCCAGCGGTCGCAGCCGCGATCGCTGTACTTCGTCGGCGTGGACTGACGCGCGGTCCGGACCCGGTCCGAGGCATCGAGTTGACGGGGCGGGCGCAGTCTGTGACGTTCACCGACGATCGGTGAACCGCGATTCCGGGGTCGAGGGGAATGACACTGCTCTGCATCGCCGGGCTCGCCTGGGCACAGGAGCCCGCGCCGCTGCCCGGGTTCGACGCCCACGGGTTCCACCTCGTGGCCCACGACGCCGACCTGCGGGATCCGCTGACGGTCGAGCGCCCCGGCGCGTTCGACCAGCTCGATTGGTTCGCCGGCGGCCTCGCCGAGTACGCCCGCGCCCCGCTGGTCCGGGTCACCTCGTCCGACGCCGGCGACGAGGCGGTGGACCCGCTGCTCGACAACCTCGTCGCGTTCGACCTGTCGGCCGGTGTCGCGGTCCACGAGCGGCTCCGGTTCTCGATCCTCGCGCCGGTGTACGGCCTGTCGACCAGCTCGGATCGGTCGGCCACCGGCCCGGCGATGGGGGATCTGCGCGGCACCGCGATGATCGTCCTGGTCCGCCCGGACGGCGGGTTCGACGGCGGCGGGTTCGGCCTCGGGCTCGTCGGCAACCTCGACGCGCCCACCGGCACCCCGTCGCGGTTCCTCGGGGCCGGCGACTTCGGCGGCGGCGGGAAGCTCGCCGCGACCTACGAGTGGGCCCCGGTCACCCTGACCGCCGACTTCGGCGCGCAGTTCGTCCCGTCGGTCGACCTCGGCAACATCACCGGTGACGACACGCTCCTCGCCGGGCTCGCGCTCGGGTGGTCCGCCAGCGACACCGTCGGGCTCACGCTCGAGGCGAACAGCCAGCCGCCCCTGATCGCCCCGGCCGGCGGGTACGTGACCCTGCCGCCGATCGAAGGGCTGCTGTCGGTCCGGTACGTGTCGCCGACCGGCGCGTTCTGGACCGCGGGCGCTGCCGCCGGGTTCACCGACGGCCCCGGCGTGGCCGCGTTCCGGCTGTTCGTCGGCGGCGGGTACGGCGCGCGCGAGGCGTTGAACGCGCGCGACGTCGACACCGTCGGCGTGTTGAAGTCGAGCGACCTGTGTCCGCTCGAGCCCGAGACGTTCAATGGCTGGAAGGACGACGACGGGTGCCCGGATCGGCTCGGCACGCTCGGGATCGACGTCCGGTACCACAACCAGTCCCGGTCGGCCGACGCCACGATCACCGGTCCGGACGGCGCGCAGACGGTGCGGATCGGCCCGCAGGGCCTGGCGCTCGACGCGGTCCCCGGCTCGCAGTGGACCGTGGTGGCGACCGACGGGTGCCTCCGCGGCGAGGCGTCCTCGGCGGCGGCAGAGGGCGGCGGCAAGCTGGTGGTCGAGCTGACCCCGGTGTACGACGCGAAGGTCCGGGTCGAGGTGGTCGGCCCGACCGACAACCCGCTTTCCGCCGCGCTCGTCGCCTGGCGCAGCGATCATCCGGAGTGCGTGCCGCCCGGCACCGCGATGGCCGGCGCGGACGGCAAGCTGATCCAGGAGGTCGCGTCCGGGTCCCACAAGATCGTGGTCACCGCCAGCGGCCACAACGTGGTCGAGCAGCTGGTCGACCTGTCGAAGGGCGAGGACGAGCTCGTCCGGATCAAGCTCGCCGCGTCGAAGATCGTCGTCGAGCAGAAGCAGATCCGGATCCTCGAGAAGGTCCAGTTCGAGTTCGGCAAGGCGGTGATCCGGCCCGAGTCGTACGGCCTGCTGACCGAGGTCGCGACCGTGATCCTCAACAACCCCGGGATCGGCCGGGTCGAGGTCGGCGGCCACACCGACAACAAGGGCACCGAGGAGTTCAACCTCGACCTGTCCCGGAGCCGCGCCGCCGCGGTCCGCGAGTACCTGATCGCGCAGGGCGTGCCTCCCGAGCGGCTGATCTCCGTCGGCTACGGCGAGTCCCGCCCGATCGACACCAACAAGACCGAGCAGGGCCGCGAGGTCAACCGGCGGGTCGAGTTCAAGCTGATCGACCACCAGGACGGAGGCGCCCAGTGATCCCGAACGCGCTCGTGGCGCTCGCGCTGACCCTGGCGGCGTGGGCCTCGGACCGGCCGGAGCAGCTCCGCGCCGGCGACCTCCGGGTCGAGCACGCTGCGCCGCTCCGCGCAGTCCCGATCCGGGACCTCGACGAGGTCGACGCGGCCTCGGTCGCTGCCGGGACGACGGGGACCGGTCGCGTCCCCCACGCAGCCCTCGCCCCGGTCCCGGACGACGACAGCGACGGCGTCCCGACCGACCAGGAGGACATCGACGGAGACGGCGACCCGACGAACGACGACACCGACGGCGACGGCACCCCGAACTACCAGGATCGGGACGACGACGGCGACGGCGAGCGGACGATCGACGAGCTGCTGGCCGGAGACACCGACGGCGACCTCACCCCGGACTACCTCGACGACGACGACGACGGGGACGGCGTGTCGTCCGAGCCCGAATGGAACCGCGGCGACACCGACGGTGACGGCCTCCCGGACGCCCTCGACCCCGACGACGACGACGACGGGCTGCTCACGATCGACGAGGGTCGCGGCGACCACGACGACGACGGGCTGTACGACTTCATCGACACCGACTCCGACGGCGACGGCCTGGAGGACGGGGTCGAGGGGATCGGCGACACCGACGGCGACGGCGACGGCGACTACCAGGACGCCGACGACGACGGCGACGGCATCGTCACCGGCGACGTGACCGGCGTGATCCTCGTCACCGAGGACACCGACGGCGACGGCGACCCGACGAACGACGACGACGACCGCGACGACATCCCGGACTACCTCGACGACGACGACGACGGTGACGGTGTCCTCACCTCGGACGAGTGGGATCTCGACGGCGACGGCGCGCCCGACGACTTCGACGGCGACGGCGACGTCAACCACCTCGACACCGACGACGACGACGACGGCATCAAGACCGTGAACGAGGGCGGGGCGGACACCGACGGCGACGGCGCTGCCGACTTCGTCGACCTCGACGCCGACGCCGACACGCTCCCGGACGCGACCGAGCTCCGCACGGACCCCGACGGCGACGGGCTCGGGGCGTTCCAGGATCCCGACGACGACGGGGACGGCGTCCCGACCGTCGACGAGCTCGCGGGGGCCCCCGACGCGCCCCCGGACACCGACGGTGACGGGACCGCGGACTACCTCGACGACGATGACGACGACGACTCGATCCCGACCTTGTCCGAGGGCGGGTTCGACGCAGACGCCGACGGCGACGGTCTGCCGAACCACCTCGACGTCGACAGCGACGACGACGGCCTGCTCGACGCGATCGAGGGCGCCGCCGACTCCGACGGCGACAGTCTCGGGAACTTCGTCGACCCGGACAGCGACGACGACGGGTTCTCCGACGGGGTCGAGGGCGAGGTCGACAGCGACCACGACGATCTCGTCGACTTCGTCGATCCGGACGACGACGACGACGGCGTCGGCTCGATCGACGAGGTCGACGGCGACACCGACGGCGACGGGATCCCGGACCGGATCGACGGCGACGACGACGCGGACGGGATCGACACGATCCGCGAGGTCCAGGACGCCGATCGGTTCGGCGACGACCTCGACCGCGACGGCGCGCCGAGCTGGCTCGATCTCGACTCCGACGACGACGGGATCGGCGATCAGGTCGAGGGGATCGTCGACACCGACGGCGACGGCGTCCCGGACTATCTGGACCCCGAGGGGCGGTACCGGACGGTGTACCGCGGGAGCGGGTTGTCGGCCGGGTGCGACGTGACCGGCGGCGGTGGTGATCCTCGGGCTGGTGGTCGGCGGGTGGTGGTCGGTGGCGGACGCGGGCACCGGGTCCGAGATCAGCCACTCCCGCGGCAAGGCGAACGGGGTGGTCGTGCTGTGGCCGCGGGTCGTCCCGGAGACGGACGATCCGGCGATCACCGACCTCGCGAAGCGCCTGCAGGCGCGGATCCAGGCCGCTGCGGCGACGACCGTGATCCCGGCGCGGATCGACGTCCGTCCAGCGCCCGAGCGGGTCTGTCCGCTGTCGGGGTGCCGGTCGACCTCGGTCGGGGTGCTGCTCGGCCACCAGGACGGCGGGTGCGCCGCGCTCGCGATCGTCGGGCCGCCCGGCGTCGAGAGCCAGCGCCTGGTCCCGCTCGCGGGCAAGTTCCAGATGACCGACGCGGCGCTCGAGTTCCGGGCGGCCCCCGAGGGCAAGGTCACCGTGAGCGAGTTCGTGCCGTGCGCGTCGCTCGAGCAGGCGCTCGACAACGACGCGATCGCCCGGCTGCTCGCGCCGACCGCGCCGCAGACCCCCGCGGCCGCTCCGGCCGCACCCGCCGCGACGCCCGGGGCGACGACCCCCGGCGCGCCTCCGGCGGCCACACCGGCTCCGGCGACGCCGGGGATGGAGGGCGAGTGAAGACCAGGGCAGCGGTGGCGATCGGGGCGGGCAAGCCGCTCGAGGTGCTGGAGGTCGACCTCGACGGGCCGCGCGCGGGCGAGGTGCTGGTCGAGCTCGTCGCCACCGGCGTCTGTCACACCGACGCGTTCACCCTGTCCGGCGATGACCCGGAGGGCCTGTTCCCGGCGATCCTCGGCCACGAGGGCGCGGGGATCGTCCGCGAGGTCGGGCCGGGCGTGCGGTCGGTGAAGCCCGGCGACCACGTGATCCCGCTGTACACGCCCGAGTGCCGGGAGTGCGACTACTGCCTGAACCCGAAGACCAACCTGTGCCAGGCGATCCGGGCGACCCAGGGCAAGGGGCTGATGCCGGACGGCTCGTCGCGGTTCTCGCTCGATGGCAAGCCGATCCTCCACTACATGGGCTGCTCGACGTTCTCGAACTTCACCGTGCTGCCGGAGATCGCGGTCGCGAAGATCCGGGAGGACGCGCCGTTCGACAAGGTCTGCTACATCGGGTGCGGCGTGACCACCGGGATCGGCGCGGTCGTGTACACCGCGAAGGTCGAGCCGGGCGCGAACGTCGTGGTGTTCGGCCTCGGCGGGATCGGGCTCAACGTGATCCAGGGCGCGCGGATGGTCGGCGCCGGGCGGATCATCGGGATCGACCTCAACGACGACCGCGAGGCGATCGGGCGGAAGTTCGGGATGACCCACTTCCTCAATCCGAAGCGGGAGCCGAACCTGCTCCAGGCGATCGCCGACCTGACGAACGGCGGGGCGGACTACAGCTTCGAGTGCATCGGGAACGTCGCCACGATGCGGCAGGCGCTCGAGTGCTGCCACAAGGGGTGGGGCGAGAGCGTGATCATCGGGGTCGCCGGCGCGGGGCAGGAGATCTCGACCCGGCCGTTCCAGCTCGTCACCGGGCGGGTCTGGCGCGGATCGGCGTTCGGCGGGGCCCGCGGGCGGACCGACGTGCCGAAGATCGTCGACTGGTACATGGAGGGTCGGATCGACATCGACTCGCTGATCACCCACACGATGCCGCTGTCCGACATCAACCGGGCGTTCGACCTGATGCACCACGGCGAGTCGATCCGCTCGGTGGTCGTGTACTGAGATGGCGCTCACCACCGTCTCGCGCCACCGGTGCTTCGACGGCACGCTCGGGTACTACGCCCACGACGCCGCCACCACCCGGTGCCGGATGCGGTTCACCGTGTTCGAGCCGCCCGGGGTCGGGCCGTTTCCGACGGTGATGTGGCTGTCCGGGCTGACCTGCACCGAGGACAACTTCACCACCAAGGCCGGGGCGTACCGAGCCGCCGCCCGCCTCGGCCTCGTGGTGGTCGCGCCGGACACGAGCCCGCGCGGGGAGGGGG
>JBEBJW010000375.1:0-6582 GCA_040079715.1 Myxococcota bacterium
TCCGCTCGTCCCCCCGCAGCCGCCGCACCCGCTGCAGCCACAGCCGCCCCCGGTGGCATCGCAGCCGCAGCCCGCGACGCCGAGCACCTCGGGCGGCGGCGCCACGTCCGACCGGAACACCCACAGGGCGCTGCGCTGTGCTGGGCTGCTCCGGGCTGTGACCATCAGTACTTCCCCGCCACGATCAGCGTGATCGTACCACGGGCGTTGTTCGCCGGGATCTTCAGCGCCGTCTCGATCGTGGCGTTGACGCCGGGGGTGATCGCGAGGTTGCCCGAGTTCCAGGAGGTGTTCCCGGTCGCCTGCGCGTCCACGCCGAGGAGATCGACCCACGCCCCGGGGTACGCCGGGTCCGCCTGGACGAGGCGCGAGGCGACGTTCCACTTCAACGTGCCGCCGACCCCGCGCACCACCGCGGCGAACATCAGCCCGGTCAGGCCGAGCGCTGGGATCCGCTTGCCGACGGTGAGGTAGCTGTTCTGGGTCGCGTTGACGTCCGGCTCGATCTCGAACGTCTGCGTGGCGAGCGCCACACCGTTGCTCTTGGTCCAGCCCTGGAACGCGGCGAACGCCTCGGCCCCGGCCGCCCCGGCGGTCGTCGCCCCCGCGAGCGCGGGCTGGATCCACAGCTTGGACCCGATCGCGGCCAGGCTGAAGTCCTCGGAGAACTCGCCCGCCGCGGACCGTACCGTGGCCGAGTCGACCCACGCGTCCGGCTCCTCGACCCGGGCGGTGAACGTCCGGTATCGGACCTTGGCCCCGAAGCTCCCCGCCAGCGCGCGCAGCATCCCGGTGACCCGCAGTGTGTCGGAGCCATAGGCCAACATCACCGGGCCCAGCAACATCGTGGTGTAGGTGGCGTTGGTGGGCGTCATCTGGCCCTGGATCCACTTCGTTCCCTTCGACGCGCTCATCGCTGACCTCCGTGAGCGTCAACCTACCCCCCCCCTCTCGTCAAAATTGTCAATCCGATTCGGCTCATGTCCCCCGAACGTGTGACGCCGAACAGCCAACACCGCGGCCAGCGGCAGATCCACCGCCGCCTCGACACCCGACGACCAGCAGCCGTCGGGTCCGGACCCTGTCACCCGCCGACCCACGCGAGCGTGTCGGTCAGCCACAACGCCAAGTATCCGACCGCGAGCGTCGCGCCGACCGCCCCCGCGCGGATCGCCAGCCGGACCCACCGCCACGGCGGGCGCGGCGACCGTCCACCCGATCGCCTGCGGCGCGGATCGCCAGCGTTCGTCAACCGGGTAGCACGATCGGTAGAGCACCAATCAAGCACGCGATCGGCGACACACCGCCGATCGGCAACTCGAAGCCGTCTCGCGAGGCGACGCAGACCCAGGCACCCGCACGACCCGCGCGGGCGAACGGACCCAGGCGAATCGCGGACCGGGCGGCGCTCCACGGCTCCGAGACCCCAGACCACGAGCAGTCGGGCGGCCTGACCATCACCCGCGCCCGCGGCGCCCGAAGCTGGTGCCACACCAGCGCAAGCTCCCGGATGGCCACGATCAACGCACCTGCGGGATCGACGCCGCCTCCGTGGCGACTCGGGCCCTCCGCGACCCCTTCGATGCGGAACCCACACCGCCAGCCGTAGTTCGGGTTCGGCACGGGCATCAGCCCCGGCTGGTGGAGCCGAACCGTGATCGGGTGCGCGCCCGAGGTCCATCGCTCCACGCACAAGATCGGCGACGGACTGGACGCGTCGAACACCGAGGGCCCGAGGACCACCGCCGTCTCCGCCCACATCCGCAGGTGACGCACGGCGAGGCGGAACGCAGCGAGGACGCCGCCGAACACGTCCGCGGAGGACCCGGCGAACACCAGCTCACCGTCGAGTTCGAGCCGGGTGCCGCCCGCGCCGAAGGTCACCGCCAGGGTGCACTCCTCGCGTCGGCCGTCGATCCACCGCGGCCGCACCGTGGTGTACCGGACGAACTCGGTCGAGAAGGCGCTCGGCCCCGGCGCGCTGGCCACGGCGCCCACCCGGGTCGCGTCCGTGGCCAGCAGCTCGAGCGCGAAGCACAACCGTTCGAACGGTTCGACCATCGGGTCGTCGTACACCCGAGGCTGCGCGCGGAACGGGGTGTGCAACTCGACCCTGTCTCCGTCTCCGCGGACCTCGGTCGTCACCCACCCGGTGCCCGGAATCAGCCATTCTCGGGAACAGGACCACTGCGTCAGCACCCTGTCCCCACAGGATACCAAGAATTGTAGCAGAAGTTCCGTCTGCTGGTCTTGGTCCTCGCTGCGTAGTGGCACTGATCCCAGGTCCCGTCCGGAAAGCCGATTCCGGGCCAGTCGAAGCTGTCACAGTAGTCCCGCCACTGGTCGCGCGACCAGCCTGCATTATCGATACACCTTTGGTAGGCTTTGCAGTCTGCGTAGGGGGTGGGGGCCGCGAGCGTGTCGAGGAGTTCGCCGAGCACCCACAACGACAACGCGGTGCTGGCAGCGAACGCGTCTGCAGGTCCGACCTTGGGGCCATCCCCTTTCGCGATGAGGGGTGGAACGGTGATCAGCATCCCACCGGCGATCTGCGCGCTGATCACGAGCGGATCCCACCCATCGTCGCCGGCCTCCTCGATCGGATCGAGGTGACCGGGCATGTCGAGCCCGTCGCCCTTCCCCGCGCCTTCGTCGTCGCCGCCTTCGAGGTCCGAGAACACGTCCGGGTCGGACTGTGGCCCGAGCGCGCGGTCGATCAGGTCCTTGACGTTGACGTCGTCTTCGTAGTCGAAGTCCCCGTGGAGGAAGTCCGACTCGTCCTGGGTCAGCGTGTCGTCGGGGGCGCTGCCGACGTCGAACTCGCCGCCGATGCCGTGGGTCCAGTTGCCGTCGGGCGGGTCCGGCTCGTCGTCGTCTCCGCCGCCGGGGTCGCCCCCGGGTCCGCCGCTCCCCGTCGTGCCCGTGGTCCCTGTGGTCCCCGTCCCGGTCGCGTCGTCGTCGTCGTCGCCCTCGCCCTCGCCCGCCGGGTCAGCGGGGTACCAGTCGCAGATCAGATCGTCGACCTCGTCCACGTGGACGTGATCCCCGTGGTCGACCACCCAGTGACCGCTCTGGCTCCAGTAGCCCTCACCGGTGTTGCGGGCCGCGCTCCCTCCGCGGCTCCCGCAGCCCTTGGTTCCGCTCGTCCCCCCGCAACCGCCGCCGCACCCGCTGCAGCCACAGCCGCCCCCGGTGGCATCGCAGCCGCAGCCCGCGACGCCGAGCACTTCGGGGGGCGGCGCCACGTCCGACCGGAACACCCACAGGGCGCTGCCCAGCGCTTTGACCATCAGTACTTCCCCGCCACGATCAGCGTGATCGTACCACGGGCGTTGTTCGCCGGGATCTTCAGCGCCGTCTCGATCGTGGCGTTGACCCCCGGGGTGATCGCGAGGTTGCCGGAGTTCCACGTGGTGTTCCCGGTCGCCTGCGCGTCCACGCCGAGGAGATCGACCCACGCCCCGGGGTACGCCGGGTCCGCCTGGACGAGGCGCGAGGCGACGTTCCACTTCAACGTGCCGCCGACCCCGCGCACCACCGCGGCGAACATCAGCCCGGTCAGGCCGAGCGCTGGGATCCGCTTGCCGACGGTGAGGTAGCTGTTCTGGGTCGCGTTGACGTCCGGCTCGATCTCGAACGTCTGCGTGGCGAGCGCCACACCGTTGCTCTTGGTCCAGCCCTGGAACGCGGCGAACGCCTCGGCCCCGGCCGCCCCGGCGGTCGTCGCCCCCGCGAGCGCGGGCTGGATCCACAGCTTGGACCCGATCGCGGCCAGGCTGAAGTCCTCGGAGAACTCGCCCGCCGCGGACCGTACCGTGGCCGAGTCGACCCACGCGTCCGGCTCCTCGACCCGGGCGGTGAACGTCCGGTATCGGACCTTGGCCCCGAAGCTCCCCGCCAGCGCGCGCAGCATCCCGGTGACCCGCAGTGTGTCGGAGCCATAGGCCAACATCACCGGGCCCAGCAACATCGTGGTGTAGGTGGCGTTGGTGGGCGTCATCTGGCCCTGGATCCACTTCGTTCCCTTCGACGCGCTCATCGCTGACCTCCGTGAGCGTCAACCTACCCCCCCCCTCTCGTCAAAATTGTCAATCCGATTCGGCTCATGTCCCCCGAACGTGTGACGCCGAACAGCCAACACCGCGGCCAGCGGCAGATCCACCGCCGCCTCGACACCCGACGACCAGCAGCCGTCGGGTCCGGACCCTGTCACCCGCCGACCCACGCGAGCGTGTCGGTCAGCCACAACGCCAAGTATCCGACCGCGAGCGTCGCGCCGACCGCCCCCGCGCGGATCGCCAGCCGGACCCACCGCCACGGCGGGCGCGGCGACCGTCCACCCGATCGCCTGCGGCGCGGATCGCCAGCGTTCGTCAACCGGGTAGCACGATCGGTAGAGCACCAATCAAGCACGCGATCGGCGACACACCGCCGATCGGCAACTCGAAGCCGTCTCGCGAGGCGACGCAGACCCAGGCACCCGCACGACCCGCGCGGGCGAACGGACCCAGGCGAATCGCGGACCGGGCGGCGCTCCACGGCTCCGAGACCCCAGACCACGAGCAGTCGGGCGGCCTGACCATCACCCGCGCCCGCGGCGCCCGAAGCTGGTGCCACACCAGCGCAAGCTCCCGGATGGCCACGATCAACGCACCTGCGGGATCGACGCCGCCTCCGTGGCGACTCGGGCCCTCCGCGACCCCTTCGATGCGGAACCCACACCGCCAGCCGTAGTTCGGGTTCGGCACGGGCATCAGCCCCGGCTGGTGGAGCCGAACCGTGATCGGGTGCGCGCCCGAGGTCCATCGCTCCACGCACAAGATCGGCGACGGACTGGACGCGTCGAACACCGAGGGCCCGAGGACCACCGCCGTCTCCGCCCACATCCGCAGGTGACGCACGGCGAGGCGGAACGCAGCGAGGACGCCGCCGAACACGTCCGCGGAGGACCCGGCGAACACCAGCTCACCGTCGAGTTCGAGCCGGGTGCCGCCCGCGCCGAAGGTCACCGCCAGGGTGCACTCCTCGCGTCGGCCGTCGATCCACCGCGGCCGCACCGTGGTGTACCGGACGAACTCGGTCGAGAAGGCGCTCGGCCCCGGCGCGCTGGCCACGGCGCCCACCCGGGTCGCGTCCGTGGCCAGCAGCTCGAGCGCGAAGCACAACCGTTCGAACGGTTCGACCATCGGGTCGTCGTACACCCGAGGCTGCGCGCGGAACGGGGTGTGCAACTCGACCCTGTCTCCGTCTCCGCGGACCTCGGTCGTCACCCACCCGGTGCCCGGAATCAGCCATTCTCGGGAACAGGACCACTGCGTCAGCACCCTGTCCCCACAGGATACCAAGAATTGTAGCAGAAGTTCCGTCTGCTGGTCTTGGTCCTCGCTGCGTAGTGGCACTGATCCCAGGTCCCGTCCGGAAAGCCGATTCCGGGCCAGTCGAAGCTGTCACAGTAGTCCCGCCACTGGTCGCGCGACCAGCCTGCATTATCGATACACCTTTGGTAGGCTTTGCAGTCTGCGTAGGGGGTGGGGGCCGCGAGCGTGTCGAGGAGTTCGCCGAGCACCCACAACGACAACGCGGTGCTGGCAGCGAACGCGTCTGCAGGTCCGACCTTGGGGCCATCCCCTTTCGCGATGAGGGGTGGAACGGTGATCAGCATCCCACCGGCGATCTGCGCGCTGATCACGAGCGGATCCCACCCATCGTCGCCGGCCTCCTCGATCGGATCGAGGTGACCGGGCATGTCGAGCCCGTCGCCCTTCCCCGCGCCTTCGTCGTCGCCGCCTTCGAGGTCCGAGAACACGTCCGGGTCGGACTGTGGCCCGAGCGCGCGGTCGATCAGGTCCTTGACGTTGACGTCGTCTTCGTAGTCGAAGTCCCCGTGGAGGAAGTCCGACTCGTCCTGGGTCAGCGTGTCGTCGGGGGCGCTGCCGACGTCGAACTCGCCGCCGATGCCGTGGGTCCAGTTGCCGTCGGGCGGGTCCGGCTCGTCGTCGTCTCCGCCGCCGGGGTCGCCCCCGGGTCCGCCGCTCCCCGTCGTGCCCGTGGTCCCTGTGGTCCCCGTCCCGGTCGCGTCGTCGTCGTCGTCGCCCTCGCCCTCGCCCGCCGGGTCAGCGGGGTACCAGTCGCAGATCAGATCGTCGACCTCGTCCACGTGGACGTGATCCCCGTGGTCGACCACCCAGTGACCGCTCTGGCTCCAGTAGCCCTCACCGGTGTTGCGGGCCGCGCTCCCTCCGCGGCTCCCGCAGCCCTTGGTTCCGCTCGTCCCCCCGCAACCGCCGCCGCACCCGCTGCAGCCACAGCCGCCCCCGGTGGCATCGCAGCCGCAGCCCGCGACGCCGAGCACTTCGGGGGGCGGCGCCACGTCCGACCGGAACACCCACAGGGCGCTGCCCAGCGCTTTGACCATCAGTACTTCCCCGCCACGATCAGCGTGATCGTACCACGGGCGTTGTTCGCCGGGATCTTCAGCGCCGTCTCGATCGTGGCGTTGACCCCCGGGGTGATCGCGAGGTTGCCGGAGTTCCACGTGGTGTTCCCGGTCGCCTGCGCGTCCACGCCGAGGAGATCGACCCA
>JBEBJW010000376.1:0-6573 GCA_040079715.1 Myxococcota bacterium
GCCAGCGCGAGCGGCAACGTCGACCCGGAGCTGTTCCCGTGGACGGCGATGTTGTTCCACACCCGCTCGGGCGCCAACCCGAGCTCCCGGCCGCACGCGACCACCAGGTTCGCGTTGCCCTGGTGGGTGACGAACAGCGCGATCGCGTCCAGGGGCACGGCGGCGGCGGCGAGGGCCCGGTCGACCGCCTCCCGGTGGAACTCGAGGTACGTGTCGAAGATGAACCGCTTCGACTCGACCTTGACGTAGTGGTCACCGGCGGCCAGCGCGGCCGCGTCGATCGGGCGGACGGTGCCCCCGGCCGGGATCATCACCCCGACGTTCTCCCGGCCCTCGGACCCGGTCCACACCGACCGCAGCGTGCCCGGACCGTCGCCCGCCCCGAGCACGACCCCGGCGGCCGCGTCGGAGAACAGCACCACCGTCCGCGGGTCCGTCGGGTCGATCGACCGGCTCCGGACCTCGGCCGCCAGCACCAGCACCCGGCTCCGGCCGCTCCGGACCAGCCCCGCGCCGACCTCGAGCCCGTACAGGAACCCGGCGCAGGTCGCGTGGAGATCGAACGCCATCCCGCGGATCCCGAGCTTCCGCGCGACGGTCGGGGCGGTCGCCGGGCTCGGGTGGTCCGGGGTCATCGTGCACAGCACCAGCGCGTCGACCTCGGCCGGCGCGACCCCGGCGTCGGCGAGGATCCGCGCCCCGGCGTCGGCCGCGAGGTCCGACGTGCTCCGGTCGGGTTCGAGCCAGTGCCGCGACCGGATCCCGGTCTTGCGCTCGATGTCGTCCGGGGACCAGTCGATCCCGGTCCGCGCGACCACGTCGGCGTTTGTCAGCACCCAGCTCGGCACGGCGGCGCCGTACCCGATGATTCGCACCGGTGACATCTGGTTCGTTGTACCTGATCGACCGGCCGTCCACCATCGGCCTGTTCCGTCCGATGGCGCGACGCTCTCGGCGGGTCGAGCGTCGATCCGCTCCGGCGGCGGCGCGGTCGGCGAGGTGTCCGGATCCGTGACGCCTCCGTCCGGTCACGCAGGGTTTGACGGTGTCGGGGGGCGGTGTCATATTCGGCGGGGCGGCGATGACGGGCTTCACGGCGATATTCCTGGCGGTCTGCCTCGCGGCGGTCACCGGCTGCGACCGGGATCCCCCGGAGACCTCCGACGTCCCTGTCGCGCCGCCGGTGGTGCTGTCGCCGGTCGAGCGCGCGGTCCGGCTGTCGATGACGCTCCGCGGGATCCACCCGTCGGAGGCCGAGCTCGACCGGGTGCTGGCGGACCCTGCCGCGGTCGACGGGCTGGTCGACGACTGGCTCGCGAGCCCGCAGTTCGCCGAGGTCGTCCGCGATCTGCACGCCGAGATCCTGCTCGTCCGGGCAGACGGCGCGAACCGGCTCGAGTTCCCGCCGGTCGGCCTGATGGAGGGGTACGCCGAGGGCGAGATCGACGTGTCCGCCAGCGAGGCGCCGCTGCGGTTCGTCGAGGAGATCGTCACCTCCGGCCGGCCGTACACCGAGATCCTCACCGCGGACTACACGGTGGCCGACGCCGTCGTCGCCCGGATCTACGGCCTCGACTTCGACCCGGACGGGCCGACCTGGCAGCACACCACCTGGTCGGACGGCCGACCGCACGCCGGGCTGTTGTCCGACTCGGCGATCTGGCGGCGGCAGGTGTCGAACGGGTACAATTACCACCGCGGCAGGGCCGACTTCCTGGCCGACGCGTTCCTGTGCAGCGCGTTCTCGCAGCGGTCGATCCCGCTCGAGGGCGGGGTGGTCACGTCGAGCGACGCCGGCGTGGCGGACGCGATCGCGAACAACACCTCGTGCCGGGGCTGCCACGACGAGCTCGATCCGCTCGCGGCCTACCTGTGGGGGTTCCGACGGGACCTCGACCGGAACAACATCGCGCTCGCCCACAGCCGCGGGTGCGCCCCCGGCACCGACGACGCCGACCTGTGCTACCCGCTCCGGTTTTACGATCCGGCCCGCGAGGCCGAGTGGCAGGAGCACGCGCTCCCGGCGCCGGGGTACTTCGGCCAGGCGGTCGACGGGTTGCCCGGGCTCGGGCGGGCGATCGCCGAAGATCCGCGGTTCGCCCCGTGCGTGGCCCGCCGGTTCGAGGCGTGGCTGACCGAGACCGAGGTGGCGGACATCCCGGCCGACCGGGCGGCCGAGCTCGGCCAGGTGCTGGTCGACGCCGGGTACGACGCCAAGGCGCTGATCCGGGCGATCGTCACCTCGGACCGGTTCGGGTACGCGAGCCCGGGCGGGCTGACGATCGGCGAGGCGGCGCCGGTCCAGGTCGCGCGGCTGGAGACGTGGGCCCGGACGGTCGAGGACCTGACCGGGTTCCGGTGGTGGGTGTCGACCGACGCGGGCTACGGCTGCCCGGACGGCTGGTGCTGGGGCACCGTCGACCTCAGCACCACCGACAAGTTCGGGTACCGGTACCTCGTCGGCGGGATCAGCGGGGTCCAGATCGTCCAGCCGACGTACGTGGTCGGCCCGGTCAAGAGCCTCGCGCTGGCCGCGATCGCCCGCGAGGCCGCCGGATACGTCGTCGACCACGACTTCGCCGCGCCGGCGAGCGAGCGGCGGCTGCTCGGCGGGATCGAGCCCACGGTCGTCGACGAGCCGGCGGTCCGGGCCCAGCTCGCCGCGCTCCAGCTCCGGATCCTGGCCGAACCGGTAGACCCCGCGGACCCGGCGCTCGACGCCGCGTACGCCGTGTGGCAGGCCGGGGCGGCCGACGGCGACCCGTCCGACGGCTGGCGGCTCGTGATCACCGCGATGCTCCAGGACCCCGCGATGGTGCTGTATTGAGCCAGATCATCCGTCCGAGTCGTCGAGACGTGCTCGCGGGCGGGCTCGCGGGGCTGCTGGTCCCGGCGATCGGCCGGGGGGCGTCGTCGTCGCGGCGGAACCTCGTGCTGGTGTTCGCCCAGGGCGGGTGGGACGTGACCTACGTGTTCGACCCGAAGCTCGGCGTCGCCGGGGTCCAGGGCCCGGAGGCGCACGGCTCGGCGGACCCGGAGGACGTGAACGCGGTCCAGACCTTCTCCGGGTTGCCCGTCGTGGTCAACGCCGCCCGTCGGCCCGCCGTCACCGCGTTCTTCGACAAGTGGGCCGGCTCGACCTGCGTGATCAACGGCGTCGCCACCCAGTCGATCGCCCACGAGGCCTGCCGGGCGCGGATCCTCACCGGGACGGCCGATCGGCGGAACCCGGACCTCGCGGCGATCGTCGGCGACGCGGGCTCGGCGGACCTGCCGGTCGGGTACGTCGACCTGTCCGGCTACTCGCACAACGGCGACCTCGGCGCGTCGACCGGGCGCGTCGGGTACTACGGGCAGATCAACACGCTGATCGACCCGTGGCAGACGTTCGATCCGCCGGCCGGCGCCGACTACACCTACCCGCAGTTCGTCCCGTCGTCGGCGGGGCAGGACGCGATCGAGCGGTACCTCGGGCTCCGGGTCGACGCGGCGCGGGCGCGGCGGGGCGGCGGCAGCAACGATCTCCGGATCGACTCGCTCGACGAGGCGTCGTGGCGGGCCCGGCTGCTGCGGGAGCACGGCGACGACCTGATCGGCGACCTCGGCCTCGGCGAGATCCAGAGCCTCGCGACGATGGCCGGGCTCGCCGGCGACCTGCTGCGCAAGGAGATCTGCCGCACCGTGCTCGTCGGCAGCGCGCTCCTGTGGGACACCCACAACGACAACGCGCCCCAGCACGGCAGCTACGACGACCTGTTCGGCGGCCTCGACGTCCTCGTGTCGGACCTCGACGCGTCCGGGCTGCTCGACCAGACCACGATCGTCGTGCTGTCCGAGATGGGCCGGGCGCCGTTCCTGAACGACTTCGGCGGCAAGGAGCACTGGCCGCACACCTCGGCGATGGTGATCGGCGCCGGCGTCGGCGGCGGGCGGGTGCTCGGCGGGACCAACGATCTGCTCGAGTCGTCGCCGGTGGACCTCGCGACCGGGGCGCCGACCGACGCCGGCGCGATCGCGACCTACGCGAACCTCGCCGCGGGCGTGCTCGAGGCGATGGACGTGGACCCCGGCGCCTGGCTGCCGGGGATCGAGCCGTACCGCGGGTTCCGCGGATGATCCGCGCCGGAGCGCTCGGCGGGGTGCTCGCCGCAGCGGCGATCGCCGGGTGCACCGCCGGGGGAGACGACGCCGCGACCGACCGGGCGACCGGTGTCGCAGACCGCGCGCCCACCCTCGAGCCGGGTGGTTGGCTCCGGGTGACCGACGATCCGGCGCCCGGGGCCAAGCACCACGCGACCAGCGCGATCCGCGACGACGGCGTGTTCACGATCGGGTGGCACAACGGCCGGGTCGCGCCGACCGACGCGTGGGTCCGGTCGTACACGGTCGACGATCGCGCGCCGCTCGGGGTCGCGGTCCCGGTGAACGACCCGGACGCCAGCGGGCGCAAGGTCGACGTGGTCGCCGCGCCGGACGGGACGTGGGTGGCGGGCTACGAGGACGACCTCGACATGATCGATCTCACCCGCCTCGGCTCGGACCTCGCCCCCACCGGCTCCGCCGTCACCCTCACCACGTTCTCGGTCAACCACTCGACCGACGTGGCGGTCGCGGACGACGGTGGGATCGCGGTCGTGTGGCAGAGCGACCAGAACGACGTGTCCGGCTACGTGTTCGCCCGGCTCGATCCGTCCCTCGCCGTTCTGGACAACACCCTGCTCGACACCGGCCCGAGCTACCCGTGCCCGCCGGACGTGGCGGCGATCCCGGGCAACGGTGGGTACCTCGTGGTGTGGTGCATCCGGGAGGACGCGCCGGTCGAGCTCGAGGCCCCGGACGCGGATCTGCTCGCGACGGTGATCGGCGCCGACGGCTCCACCGTCCTGCCGCCGTTCCGGGTCGATCAGGACGGGCTGCCGTCCCCCGCTCGACCGATGGCGGCGGTCGACCCCGTCACCGGCTCGCTCCTGTTCGCGTGGCACTCGCACGACGCGCTCCACGTGCAGCACGGCGCGAGCTTCCGGGCGTTCCGGGCCGACGGGACCGCGCTGACCGACGAGCTGCCGCTCGGGGCCGCCGGCCGCGCCCACTACCCGGTGGTCGAGGGGATCGACGGGCGGGCGATCGTGGTGTGGGAGGAGGCCGAGGACGACGTCGACCCGGCCCGCGGGGATCCGCGCCTCGCGGTGTTCGACCTCGGCGCCGACGGCGGGACGCTGGGGTGGTCCCTCGACGCCGAGCCCGGCGGGGTGCCCCTCCACCCGTTGCCGGGCGTCAACCAGTGGTGGCCGAGCCTGGCCGTCGCGCCGGTCGCCGGGCTCGACGGGGCCGCGGTCGACGCGGTGATCACCTGGGCGAGCGACGTGGATCGGCCGGGCGAGGTCGACGTGTACGCCGGGACCGCGCGGCTGACGTGGTGAGCACGGCGTGACGTCCGAACCTGGCGCGTTCGAGCCTGGCGCGTTCGAGGCTGGCGCGTTCGAACCCATCGCGATCGTCGCCGCCGCCTGCCGGCTGCCCGGGGACGTGTCCGACCCGGACGCCCTGTGGGACGCGCTGTGCGCCGGACGCAGGCTGACCGGGCCTCCGCCGCCGGATCGCGAGGACGGGGCCCCGGCGTCCGGCGGATTCCTGACCGCGATCGGTCGGTTCGACGCGCAGCGGTTCGGGCTCGCGCCGGCCGAGGCCCGGCTGATGGACCCGCAGCACCGGCTGCTGCTCGAGGCCGCGTGGGAGCTGTGCGAGCGGTCCGGCCGCGCCCCCGACCGCACCGACGGCGCCGCGATCGGGGTCTGGCTCGGGATCGCGCTGTCCGACTACGCCCGCCGGTCGTTCCTCGGCGACGACCCCGCCGGGTGGACCGCCCTCGCCGGCACCGGGTCGCTCGCGTCGCTCGCCGCCGGGCGGATCGCCCACCGGTTCGGGTGGACCGGGCCGGCGATCGGGGTCGACACCGCGTGCAGCTCCGGCCTCGTCGCCGTGCACCTCGCGTGCCGGGCCCTCGCCGACCGGGAGTGCGCGTTCGCGCTCGCCGGCGCGTCGAACCTCGTCCTCCACCCCGCCGCGACCGCGGTGTTCGCCGATCTCGGCGTGCTGTCGCCGTCCGGGGTCTGCCGCCCGTTCGCCCCCGACGCCGACGGGTACGTCCGCGGCGAGGGGGTCGTGTGGTTCGGCCTCGAGCGGCTCGCCGACGCGCGTGTCGCCGGACACGACGTGCTGGCGGTGATCCGGGGCTCGGCCCTCGGCCACGACGGGCGCACCACCACCCTGACCGCCCCGAGCGGCCGCGCCCAGCAGGCGGTGATCCGCGCCGCCCTCCGCCGCGCCGGGGTCGAGCCGGACGCGATCGGCCTCGTCGAGACCCACGGCACCGGCACCCGGCTCGGCGACGCGGTCGAGGCCGGCGCCCTCCGCGCGGTGTTCGGCGATCGCGGGCTGCAGATCGGCGCCCTCAAGGCGAACCTCGGCCACCTCGAGGCCGCCGCCGGCGCCGCCGGGCTGCTGAAGGCCGCGCTGGCCGTGTCCCGCGGGGTCGTCCCGCCCGAGCTCGGCGCCGCCGCACGCGCCGCCCCC
>JBEBJW010000377.1:0-6569 GCA_040079715.1 Myxococcota bacterium
CCCGCAGCACCGGCCCCGGCAGCGGCGGGCGCGGCGGGGCGGTCCGGCGGGCGGCGAGCACGGCGGTCTCGACCAGCGCCCGGACGACCGGGCCCTGGCTCCACAGGTGACGGCGGGACACCGGCATCACTTCGCCGCCTCCGCGGTGGTCGCGGCCCCGGTCGCGGCCCCGGTCGCGTCCGGCGCGGCGAGCTTCCGCAGCACCCGGCCGCCGGTGGTGGTGATCTCGTCGAGCAGGAACCGCGTCCGCGGCTCGGCCCGCTCGAGCCACCCGTCGAGGATCTCGAGCCGTTCGGGATGCTTCGCGCCCTGGGCGTACAGCTCCTCGGCCACCGCCACGTCGGCCAGGATCCGGATCAGCCGCTCGGCGTGGAGCATCGCCAGCGCGAAGTCGCGCTTCGGGTCGAACTTCTGGAGCTGCGACGACCACTGGCCGACCGGGTGACCGCGGAGCTCCTTCAGCTTCGAGCCCGCGAGCCGCGACAGCAGGTGCTGGATCGCCTGGGCCTTCGCGCTCTGGAGCTTCGCGACCCGCCGCTCGTACGGATCCCGCGCCGACACCGCCTTCCACCGGGCCGCCGCCGACTCCCGGACGAACGTGCGCGGGTGGCGGACCGCCGCCATCAGGTTGTCCTTCATCGCCATCAGGGCCTGGATCTGGCTCGTGCCCTCGTAGATCGGCATCACGACGGCGTCGCGCAGGAGCTTCTCGGCCCCGTACTCGACCATGTACCCGGCACCCCCGTGGATCTGGAGGTTCCGCCGGGCGATCTCGACCGCCTTCTCGCTCGCGAGGTACTTCAGCAGCGGGGTCAGGTGGCGGGACCGGCGGGTGTACCGCGCGATGTCCCGCTCGATCGCCGCCCGCTCGGCCGGATCCGACGGCGGCATGAACTGCAGCCGCATCCCGAGCTTGCGGGCCATCTCGTCCTGCCAGCCGGCCGACACCGCGAGGGCGCGGATCCCCTTGAGATCGATCTCCATCTCGTCGAGGAAGTCGGCGATCATCTCGTGCTGGTCGATCGTCTTGCCCATCGACGGGCGGGCGGCGGCGTACGCGCGGGCCTGGCGGGCGGCGGCCTCGGCGAGCCCGAGCGCCTCGAACCCGACCCCGACCCGGGCCCCGTTCATCAGCATCAGCATCATCTCGAACCCGCGGCCGCGGGCGCCGATCAGCTCGGCGGGGGCATGGTCGAAGCTGATCGCGACGGTGGCGGAGCCGTGGTGGCCGAGCTTGCGCTCGACCGCGTCGAGGGAGGTGTGGGTGCGCACGCCGTGGTCGTCGAACGCGGGCACCAGGAACATCGACAGCCCGCGGAGGCCGGCCAGCGCGTCCTCGCCGCGGGTCTCCTCGGTCCGGGCGATCACGAAGTGCCACCGCCCGTGGCCCGAGGTGATGAAGATCTTCTGGCCGGTGACGGTCCACCGGCCGTCGGCGTCGACTTCGCCGCGGCACCGGAGGTTCGCCATGTCGGACCCGGCGTTCGGCTCGGTGATGTCCATGCTGCCCCACGACCGGCCGGCGAGGATGTCGTCGACCACGCCGCGGAACCGGGTGTCGACGATCCCGGGGATCGCGGGATCGAACGTGGTGGTGTTCTCCATCACCGAGTACGCGACGGCCGCGAGCGCCATCCCGCCGTGGAACCCGTGGTGGGCGCAGATCGACACGTCGCCGCGGGCGAACAGCTCGGTCGTGAGCTGGAACACCATCAGCGGCGCGTTCAGCCCGCCGAGCTCGCGCGGGATCGACAGGCCGTGGAGCTCGAGCTGGTCGAGCTTGCCGAACAGGTCGGTCATCGCCGACGGGTACTCGACCTCGCCGTTCACGAGCTTCGGGTGGGCCCGATCGAGGGCGGCGGCGTTCGCGCCGATCTCGTCCGCGACGAACCCGCCGACGAGCCGCAGCGTGTCCCGGTAGAACTCGACCGCCTCCTCGGTCCGGGTGAACCCGCCGGGGCTGCGGAAGTCGTACTCGGTCAGGCGGACCAGCGGCTCCCAGTCGATCCCGCGGTCGACGTAGTACCGGAGGTCGTCGTTGTCTTCGTAGTAGTTGGCCATCGGGAACCCCCGGTCAGGCGGGACGATCGTTGAACAGGCTCGACCGCGCCATCCGGTGCAGCTCGGCGAGCTGACGGTCGAGGTCGGGTGGATTCGGCAGGATGTGCGCGGTGCCGGCACCGCCGCCGGCGAGGGCCGCGGTGGCGATCACCGCGTTCAGCACCTGGAGCAGGTACGCCTCCGGATCGACCGACGGCCGGATCCGGCCCTCCTCCTGGCCGCGCCGGATGTAGTCCGCGATCAGCTGGGTCCACGGCTGGAGGTGGACCCGGAACAGCTCGGCCATCGCCTCCGGCCGATCGAGCAGCTCGCGGATCAGCAGCCGCCCACGCGCCGCGTCGGACCGGAAGAACGACGCGACCGCGTCGAACGCCGAGCGGAACCGGTCGGAGCCGGTGGTGGCGGCCGACAGCACCCGCGGCAGCTCGTCCCGCCAGTGGCCGAGCAGGGTGGCGAGCACCTGATCGCGGAGCTCGGCCTTCGACCCGAAGTGGTACACGAGGGTGGGGCGGGTGATCCCGGCGGCCCGCGCGATCTCCTCGATCGAGCTGCCGTCGTACCCCTGGACCGCGAACAGGTGCGTGGCCTCGGTCAGGATCCGGGTGCGGACGTTCGCGATGGCGGGGTCGGCGCTGATGGTCTCTACCAGTTGGTAGAGAACCATCTACTGCGGGGTAGACCGACGGTCAACCCCTGCACGACGTTGGTGGTCGGATCGGTGCCGGCGCGGTACAGGAGCCGGAATGTCCGGTACCTACGAACCTCCCGCCGATCCAGAAGAGCGCCTGATCGAGATCGCGCTCGACCCGTGGACCAACCGCGCCCGCACCGTGCTGTGGCTGTGCGGGATGGTCGATCTCCTCCTCGGGGTCGCGCTCGGGCCGGTGATCGCGATGCCGCTGTTCTCGGACGGCACCACCTCGCAGGCGATGGCGATCGGGGCCCTGGTCGGGGTCACCCTCGTGTCGCTCGTGCTCGGGGGCGGGTTCGGGCTGGTCCAGCTCGTCACCGCCGGCGGGCTCGGCCGCGGGTCCCGGTGGGCGTGGTACGTCACGCTGGTCCTCGGGGCGGTGTACATCCCCGGCGCGTGCTGCCTGCTCGGAGCGGTGCTGCTGGCCGCGATGTTGAACGAGAAGACCCGGCGGCTGTTCCTCGGGTGAGTCGGACCGGCGACAGCGCGGGTCATTGCTCCGGTCGGGGCGCCCCCATAAGATGGGGCGACTTCCACGGGGCGAGCGATGACCAGCACGCAGGCCGAGATCGATCGCAGCTACAGCGTCTCCAACGACTTCTTCCGGCTGTGGCTCGACGAGAACATGCACTACACCAGTGCGGCGTTCGATCGCGAGGACATGACCCTCGAGGAAGCGCAGGAGCACAAGGCGCGGATCCTGTACGACTTCGCCGAGCTCGACGAGACGAAGACCGTGCTCGACATCGGCTGCGGCTGGGGCTCGGCGATCGACTGCTGCATCCGGTTCGGGATCCGCGAGGCCCACGGGATCACGCTGTCGACCGAGCAGCTCGCGTACTGCCACCAGCGCGGCCTGCCGGAGTCGAAGGCGAAGTTCTGGCTCCAGGACTACGCCCTGTTCACCCCGCCGGTGAAGTACGACGGCCTCGTGTCGGTCGAGATGATCGACCACCTGTGCTCCCCCGCGCAGGCCCGGGCCGGCGAGGCAGTGGCGCTGTACCGCGCGTACTTCGACAAGCTGGCCGAGTGGGTGAAGCCCGGGGCCGCGTTCGGGTTCCAGGCGATCCTCCGGAACCGGATCCCGCGGGCCCGCAAGGATCTCGAGGATCTCGCGTTCACCGCCGACGTGATCTTCCCGGGCGGGCTCAACCCGCGGATCGAGGAGCTGGTGCAGGCGATCGCGCCGAGCTGGGAGCTCGAGCAGCTGATCATGCGCCGCAAGGACTACGGCAAGACCACCGGCGAGTGGCTCCGGCGGCTCCGGCTGCACGAGGCCACGATCCGCGCCCAGTGGGGCGATCAGGTGTACGACGACTACGAGCGGTACCTCGACACCTGCGTCCGCGGGTTCGCGAACCACTGGTCGGGCGACGTCCAGATGAAGCTCCGCCGGATCTGACCCCCGCGTCGGCCGGGTCGGCCGGAACGGGTCAGCGGAGGATCGAGGTCGCGGTCGGGACGAGCCGTCGCGCGGTGAGGTCCGGCAGGTCGAGCGCGACCGACGGGACCGACGGGGAAACCAGCCCCGAGCGGTCGAGCGGGGGGAACGTCGCGAACCACACCCGCCCGTGGATCCCCTCCGGGCCGGGACCGGTGCGAATCGGGTGGCGCGGGAAGTTGTTCGGGGTCGGATCGGTCGCGAGGGTGACCAGCACCCGCCCGCTCGCGGCCCGGATCGCGTCGGCCACGGACCGGTCGAGCGCCGCCGCCTCGTCGTCGCGCACCGCGGTCGGGCGGAGGTGGGTGTACATCCCGACCACCGACGGGCCGGCTGCCGGCGCTGCCCAGCCGGTCGTCGGGCGGACCAGCAGGACGTCGTCGCTGTCGACGATCCACCGGTTCACCTCGGCCCGCTGGGCCTTCCACAGCGCGCCGTCGACGTAGAACGCCGTCAGCACCCGGGCCCGGGTCGCGAGATCCGGCATCCCGCGGAGCCAGACGAACCGACACGGATCGTCGGCGTCGCGGAACAGGCCGGGGAACGTGGCCCCCAGCTGGGCCTGGGCCGGGAACAGCGTCGTCTCGCACCGGTCGATCAGCAGGTCGCGTCCGGCGGTGGTGGTCACGTAGTCACGTAGATCGAGGATCATGGGCCCTCGTCACCGAGCGGCGCCCCCGTGACCACGGCCAGATCGGCGCGGACGCAGCGGGCCAGACCGCGGAGGTCCCCCGCGGCCTCCCCGGCGGCGACGATCGCGGCGATCCGGGCGTCCGACGCCGGGTGACCCTGCGCCTGGTCCCACGCCGCCCACAGGTCGCGGTCCCACGCCACCCGGTCGGCCTCGACCCCGAGGGAGACCCGCGGGTCCCACCGCCGCGGGAACCGGTTCGGACCGAGGCCGAAGTCGAGGCTGGCGCCGCGGGTCATCCACCACGCGAGCGCCGGATGGCGACCGTAGAACGCGGCTTGGACCATCGGCTGCTCGGTCCACAGCAGGTCGAGGTTCCCGGCCGAGACCTCCCCCCGGTCGATCCGGGTGAACGCGGCGAGGACCCCGGCCGGCAGGGCTGCTCCGATCGCCGCGACCCCGTCGAGCCCGCCGCGGCGCCACGCGATCAGCGCCGGGACGAACTGGTGGTACACGGCGGTGAACGCGGCGTCGAGGTCGACGTACCCCGACCCTGCGCGCACCGCGAGCAGCTCGAGCAGGCGGACGATCCCCTGCTGGGCGTGGGCCTGGAACCCGGCGATCGTCAGCCGCGGATCCGCCTGGTACAGCGCGGCGAACACCCCCGGGATCACCCGCCATCGGGCGCGCGGCTCCGCGGGGAGGGGAGGGACCGGGAGCGGCGCGGTGGAGGCGAACGGCAGGGTCGGAGCCATCCGCCCCAGGTAACCGACGGTCGGGGGCCAGGTTCGCCAGCGCAGCGAACCGGCCCCAGGGTGTCAGCTACGCGGCTTCACGGTCCGGGGCCTCCGGCGCGACGAGCTCGAGCGGCATCGGCGCCTCGACCGCGCACGCCGGCGCTGCCGGGACCCGCGCGGCGCGGTGGAACGTCGGGAGGACCGAGCCGGACCCCACCGGATCCACCGCCCGCACCGTCCGCACCACCGCCCCGTAGCTCCGGTCGAACGCCGCGGTCGCCGCGCCGAGCGCCGCACCCGTCCGACCGTGGTCCACCACCGCCGCTTCGGACGCGGTCACCCGGTCCTCGAGGGTGGCCGTCGCGGCGCGGAGCGCGTCCAGCAGCGCGAGATCGCCGGTCAGCGCCGGACGGCTCCGGGCGACCAGATCGAGGCGCGGCATCTGCTCGAGCCGGGTGCGGACCGCCTGGGACAGGAACCTCGCCGGCGGCAGGTTGCCCATCAGCGGCCGGATCTCCCGCTGGACCTCGGCCTGGCCGCTGACGGCGTAGGCCGAGTGGAGCCACCGCTTGAGCGCGGCAGCGAACGCGAGGTCCGCGGCGGTCTTCCGGCTGTTCGCGACGGCAGCGGCGAGCGCGGCGGCGTCGTTCGCGACCCGGGCGGCCTCGTACGCGACGGCGGTCGGCTGGAAGTCGGTGGAGATCAACGTCGACACGGCGGCGTGAACGCCGGTCCAACCGAACAGACGCGCGACAGCGGCCGCACACGCGGCCCGCTCACCGTGGTTGATCGGACGGACGGACTGGGTCATTCGACGATCCTCGCGCAGGCGTCCCGGGGGATCCGGGGCCGGAGTCAGGCTCCACCCGATCCACGATCTGCCGGTCCGGTTCATTGCCGTCGAAACAATTCGTGACCGGCGGGCACGGATCGCCGCGCAGGGAGGCCTCGGATCGGATCCGGACCCTCGGATCGCCGCGCAGGGAGGGCTCGGATCGGATCCGGAGC
>JBEBJW010000378.1:0-6555 GCA_040079715.1 Myxococcota bacterium
CGACAACACCGTCGCGCTCAAGGCGGCGCAGGACGCGATGGCGGCCCTCGGCGACTGCACGAAGCTCGCCGGCGACGCGAAGACCCAGTGCGACGCGAAGAAGGTCGAGCTCGGCACCAAGGTCGCCCAGCTCACCGCGGCCCTCGCCCCCGCCGCCGAGAAGGGCGCGAAGGCCTCCCGGTCGAACACGAACCGGATGGAGGCCGAGGCGGGCGACGAATAGCGCTCGCCCGTCGCGGCGCGGTCAGGCAGGCCCGGCGGTCCACATCGCGTGGACCTTGTCGTGGGCGGCCTCCGCGGTCACCTGGTCCGGCGGGATCGGCGCCCCGATCGTCACCGCGACCCGCGACCAGGCGCGCCGGAACGGCTTGGTCATCGCCGGGCCGTCGCGGCGGCTGAAGAAGCTGCCCCACAGCCCGTTCAGCGCGATCGGGATCACCGGGACCGGGTTCCTGGCGACGATCCGCTCGATCCCCTGGCGGAACGGGTACATCTCGCCGGTGTCCGTGATCCGGCCCTCCGGGAAGATGCACACGAGCTGCTCGTCCGCGAGCTCGGCCGCGATCTTCTCGAACGCCGCCTCGAGCATCTCGGGGTCTTCCTTGCTCGACGCGATCGGGATCACCTTCGCCTGGCGGAACAGGAAGTTGACCACCGGCAGCTCGTAGAACGACTTGTGCATCACGAACCGCGGCGGGCGCTTGATCGCGGCCGCGAGCACGAACCAGTCGACGAAGCTGACGTGGTTGCAGACCAGCACCGCGGGCCCGTCGATCGGGACGTTCGGGTGGCCGGTGACCCGCACCCGGTACAGCCCGTTCGCGATGATCCACACCACGAACCGGAGCATGAACTCGCGGACCACGGTGTAGGTGTACACCGCGACCCCGGCGTTCACGACCGCGAGCCCGAGGTACACCCAGGTCGGCCCGACCCCGGCGGCGAGCACCCCGGCGAGCAGGATCGACCCGGCGACCATCCCGACCGCGTTGATCACGTTGTTGCCGGCGATCACCCGCGCAGTCTCCGACCGGTCCGTCCGCCACTGGATCAGCGTGTACATCGGCACGCTCATGAACCCGCCGGCGATCGCGAGCAGCAGCAGGTCGAGCGAGATCCGCCACCCGGTGAACGTCGACAGGAACGCGCCGACCGACATCAACTCCGACGGGAGCGGCCACGGGCGGCCGATCAGCCACAGGTCGAACGTGAACAGCGACATCCCGAACGTGCCGATCGGCACCAGGCCGAGCTCGAGCCGCTCGCGCGAGAACTTCTCGCACAGCATCGACCCGAGGCCGATCCCGACCGAGAACAGCCCGAGGAACAGGGCGGCCACCCCCTCCTGGCCGCCGATCACGTCCTTGGTGTACGGCCCGAACAGCGACAGGAACATCGCGCCGAACGTCCAGAACCAGGTGATCCCGAGCACCGACAGCCACACCGACGGCTTCTTGCGGCACAGCGTGATCAGCGCCAGGGTCGGCCGGATCGGGTCGAACGACACCGGCAGGTCCGGCGACCGCGACGGGGCGGGGCGGACGAACCGGGCGGCGGCCCACCCGAGGAGCGCGACCGCGATCACCGCCCCGGCGACGATCCGATCCCCGACCGCGATCCCCATCAACACCGCGCCGGACAGCGTCCCGAGCAGGATGGCGAGGTTCGTGCCCATCTCGACCAGGGCGTTGCCGGCGACGAGCTCGCCCTCCCCGAGGTGCTGCGGGAGGATGCCGTACTTGCACGGCCCGAACACCGTCGCTTGGATCCCCATCGCGAACAGCACCACGAGCAGGATCGGGACGTTGCCGAGGAGGAGGGCCCCCGCCCCGACCACCATGATCGCGACCTCCGCGACCTTGGTCGCGCGGATCACCCGCGCCTTGTCGAGCTTGTCGGCGAGCTGGCCCGACACCGCCGAGAACAGGAAGTACGGCGCGATGAAGATCGCGGTCGACAGCGCGACCATCCCGCTCGGCGGGATCCCGGCGACCGACACCGCCCGGTACACGACCATCGTCGCGAGCGCGTTCTTGAACAAGTTGTCGTTGAACGCACCGAGGAACTGGGTCCAGAACAGCGGCCAGAACCGCCGATCCCGCATCAACGCCGCCTGCATTCCACGACCTCCGGTGCTGGGATGCACAGCGCATCCTTGCACGGCCCGTGCCGGTCGATCACCCGGCCGCCCCGCGCCGTTCGGATGGTACACCCACCGGTTCACCGACACCCGATGTCGGCCGAGCGACACCCGGTGTCGTCGAGGGCCACCGCGCGCGACCGAGATAAGGGACCGCCCCCGGAGGGCGCGTGACGCGGTGGCTGTGGCTGTGCACCTGGTTCTGGCTCGGGAGCGGGCTGACCGGACCCGCGGCGCGCGCGGCCGAGCCGGTCGCGCCGGCAGCACCGCCCGCGCAGGCCGAGGCGGTGATCGAGGATCCCCGCCGGCTCGAGGCGCTCGGTGAGGAGGCGCTCGCCGCCGGGGACCGGCCGCTGGCGAAGCAGCGGTTCGAGCAGATGCTGGCCCGGATGGAGGTCACGTCGTACCTCGACTACCGACCGGAGCTCCGCGACGCGCTGGTGCTCGAGCGCCTCGGTGACGACGCCGGCGCCGCCGCCGCGTACCGCACCGCGACCGCGTCGGATCCGCTCCGCACCGTGCAGGTCCTCCGGATCCTGTCCCGCCACCCGGACCGCGAGGCGCTGGTCGCCGAGGTCTACGCCCACGTCCGGGCGCTGGCGGCGGCGGTCGAGGCCGGCGAGCCCGCGGTGATCTACGTCACGTCGAAGGGCGAGCCCCGGTACCTCGAGCCGACCACGCTCGCCCAGGTCCTCGCGAACGCGCGCGACGGCGAGCAGAGCCGGTACTGCTACGTGAAGGACCTCGACCTCACCGCGATCCCCGCCGACGCGATGCCGGAGGTGATCCACCTCGAGCGGTGCGTGATCGGGCGGATCTGGGGCCCGGCGGTCGCGTTCCACAAGCTGGTGGTCAAGGGGTTCGTCCTCGGAGACGTCGACCTCGGCAAGACGTTCGAGGGCGAGAAGAACAAGAGCAAGACCATCCAGCCGGCGCGGTTCGAGGACCTCGTGTTCCGCGACGCGGTGTTCCTCGGGCGGGCGAACTTCGCCGCGATCGAGGTCTCCCCCGGGCGCGCGTACTTCCCGATGGCGGTGTTCGAGGGCGAAGCCGACTTCAAGGGGGCGGAGCTCCACGGGGTCACCGAGTTCCGGTTCGCCTCGTTCGGCAAGGGCGCGAACTTCCGGTTCATGCGGATGTACCAGCCGGTGTACTTCGGGGGCACCCGGTACCGCGCCGACACGGTGTTCGCGAACGTGTACTCCGACCGCGACGTGTACTTCAACGAGGCCACGTTCGAGGGCACGGCGTCGTTCGACCACTGCGAGTTCCAGCGCGGGGCCACGTTCGAGGGCACCCGGTTCGCCGGCCCGACCAGCTTCGGCACCTCGCGGGTGGTCGAGACGCTGAACCTGTCGCGGGTGGTGTTCGGCGACACGGTCAACGTGAAGGAGGTCGAGGTCGGGTCGCTCGACGCGCTCGGCACCCACTTCGTCGGCGACGCGTGGTTCACCGACGCCGCGGTCCGCGAGCGGGCGCGGTTCTCGCTCGACGAGGTCACCCGCCAGGCCGCCGGCGACGACCTCGGCTCGCTGCTGCCGCTGTACCGCAGCTACCAGGGCGACGAGGACGCCGACGCGCCGATCACCACCCAGAGCTCGTACGGGGTGGTGACGGTCGACGACCTGAGCTCGACGATCGACCGCAACATCTCGTTCGCGAACACCGTGTTCGGCGGGATGACGGTGTTCGAGGGCGTGCGGTTCGGCCAGCCCGACGGAGACGTCGACGCGACCTCGAACGCGAGCTTCTTCAACGCCCAGTTCCTCGGCGAGACCCACTTCGAGCGGACCGAGTTCTTCGGCCGGGCCGACTTCACCACGATCTTCGGCAAGGAGGTCGCGTTCAACGGCGCCACGTTCCACCGGTCGCTGGTGCTCGACGACGCCGCGATCAACGGCCGGGTCACCCTGACCGACGCCTCGTTCGCCGACGGGTCGGACCTGTCGTTCTACGGCGCCGAGATCGCGTCGTTCCAGGTGTACCCCGAGCAGGTCGAGGGGGTGGGCGAGCCGCACCGGCTGTTCTACGAGCAGTGCGCCCGCGGGCGGATCGACCGCGACGACGCCCGGATCCGCCGGCTCGAGCGCGACGGGACGCAGACGGACGCCGAGCTGCGCGCCACCTGCTACGACCTCGTGATCGACGAGTTCGTCGCGCTCAAGGACAGCTACGGCGACCGGGCGATGACCACCGCCGAGGACGACGCGTACTGGTGGGCCCGCCACCACGAGACGATGAACCAGCTGTGGTTCGGGTCGCTGTTCACCCGGATCACGGCGTTGTTCGCCCGGTTCATCCTGTTCGAGCTGTGCTTCGGCTGGGGGGTCCGCCTCGGGAACCTCGCGATCGCCGCCGGGATCATCACCGTGGTGTACGCGGTGTTGTACCGGGTGTTCTGCCCGGACACTGTGCTCCAGTACGACGGCGACAACGTCCGGATCCGCGACGTGCCGTGGTTCGGCCTGTGCTACGTGTCGCTCCAGGCGATGATCGCGGTCAACACCGGGTGGGACTTCGGCCACGACGACCACCGGTTCCGGGTGCTGAACGTGACCGAGACGGTGCTCGGGTTCATCGTGCTGACGTTCTTCGTCGGCGCGTACACCCGGATGATCCTCGCCTGACCGCACCGTCAGCGGGGATGGACGCCCTCGAGCGCGAGCAGCGCCCGGACCTCGGGCGTGTCCCAGTCGCGGGCGCCGTTGAACCGGTACAGCGCCGTCCCGTCGCGGTCGATCACGAACGTGGTCGGGTAGGACCGCGTCTCGAACGGCTCCTCGACCCGCGGCGGCCGGTCCCGGTACACGTCGAACGGCAGCGGCGTCCGGCGGAGGTACTGGTCGACCGGCGCCCAGTCGTCGTCCTCGGCGATCGACACGAACGCGACGTCCGCCGGGTCGAGCGACGCGTGGAGCGCCATCAGCGACGGCATCTCCGCCACGCACGGGCCGCACCAGGTGGCCCAGAAGTTCACCACCACCACCCGGCCGCGGTACGCGCGGAGCGGCTTCGCGACCTCCTGGCGGTCGTACAGGGCCACGTCCGGAGCCTGGACCCCGAGGGGCACGGCGCCGGCGGCCTGCTCGAGCTGGAGGCGACGGTCGAACGCGGCGGTTTGCTGGTGTCGGACCGCGAGGGCCACCAGCCCGGCGGCGACCACGACGGCGAGGATCCGGACCTGGGGCGCGCGGAGATCCATGGCCGGCAGCGTAGCGTACGCGACGGCCCGGTGCCTCCTGCAGCCCGGTCAGCCCGGCGGGAGCTTGGTCCGAAGCGCCCACGCCGCGCCGGCGACGATCGCGAGCGCCGTCCCCATCGACACCGCGCCGTGCAGGGCCCACAGCCGAGCCAGCTCGACCAGCTCGACCCCACCGGGCTCGGCCGGGTAGATCACCCCGATCAGCAGCCACGACAGCAGGTTGCCGACGACGAGGTACCCGAGGGACAGCCCGACCACCGCGTGGATCGCGTACCGGCGCGAGCGGAGCGCCCACCACGACGTCACCGGCACCGCGACCAGCGCGAGCAGGGCGACCGTCAGCACGGCGTGGCCGATCGTCATCGACCGATCGGGCTAACGCGATGATCCGCCGCCGCCCATCGGCTACGTTCAGGGGCGGTGGATCCCCTCGCTCCCGTACCGCTCGCGACCGGCGCGATCGTCGATCCGACGACCGGCGGGATCGTCCGCGACGGGCGGGTCGTGGATCAGCTCACCGCCCGGGACGTCGCCCTGCTCGGGTTCTTCGCCGCGCACCCGGGGATCGACCTGACCCGCGAGCGGCTCGGGACCGAGGTGCTGGCCCTCGCGCCGGCCCGCCTGTCGCGGGCGGTCGACTCCGCGGTGTTCCGGTTGCGGGCGAAGATCGAGGCCGATCCCGCGCGACCGGTCCAGCTGATCACCGTCCAGAACGTCGGGTACCGGTGGATCCCGAACGCTGCGTCGATCGGGACGAACATCCCGCCCGCCCGCGACGAGATCCTGGGCCGAGACGACGTGCTGGACGGCGTCCATCGGACCCTCGCCGCCCACCCGAGCTGCACGATCGTCGGGCCGCCGGGGATCGGCAAGACGTCCGTGGCGCTGAGCTACGCGCGGTCGCGATCGTTCACCGGCGGCGCCGTGCTGGTCGAGCTCGCCGGCCACCGGTCGAAGGACGGCGCGGTCGCGGCGGTCGCGAAGGCCCTCGACGTGCCGAACACCGACGGCGAGGCCGAGGCCGCGATCGGGTGGGCGATCGCGAACCGCGGCGACGTGCTGGTCCTGCTCGACGACTGCGAGGCGGTCGGGGAGGCGCTGGTCCCGACGCTGTGTGCGTGGCGATCCCGCGCCCCGCGCGCGCGGTGGCTGCTCACGTCTCGGGCACGGCTCGGCGACGCCGACGAGCACGTGGTCGCGGTCGATCCCCTCC
>JBEBJW010000379.1:0-6553 GCA_040079715.1 Myxococcota bacterium
GGCTGTCCCCAGCGTTGTCCCCAGCGGGGGGGGCCGATCGCGGGGTCGAACGCGATCGCGGGGTCGAACGCGATCGCGGGGTGGAACGCGATCGCGGGGTGGAACGCGATCGCGACGTCGACAACGACGACGCTCGGACCCGCGAACGCGACGTCCACCCGCGATCGCGACGCCCACCCGCGATCGCGGGCTCGGACGACGGGCCCGAGGTCAGGCGCGGACGTGGAGCCCCTGCTCGATCAGCCGGACCTTGTACGCGAGGTCCGGGTCTTGCTCGAGCTCCTCCTTGACCTTGCGGAACCCGTGCTGGATCGTGGAGTGGTCGCGATCGCCGAACTCGCGGCCGAGCTCGGGGAACGACAGGTTCGTGTGGACCCGGGCGAGGTACATCGCGATGTGCCGGGGTCGGGTCAGGGTCCGGGTGCGCTTCGTGCCGGTGATGTCGGCCGACCGGAGGTTGTGGAACTTCGCCACCGCCTCGATGATCCCGACCACGGTGACCGTCGCCGGCGCGGGATCGAACACCCCCGGCAGCCGCTTGCGGGCCCAGTCGATCGTGATCGGCTCGTCGTAGAAGCTGTGCAGGGCGGACAGCCGGTTCAGCAGCCCCTCGAGCTCGCGGATGTTGCCCGCGACGAGGTTGGCGATCGCGTCGGCGAGGTCCGCCGGGATCGACAGCCGGTTGGTGTCGGCCTTCTGGCGGAGGATCGCGAGCAGCGTCTCCTTGTCCGGGGCCTGCATGTCGGCCAGCAGGCCGCCCTCGAACCGGGTCCGCAGGCGCGGCTCGAGCTTGTCGATGTCCTTCGGGACCACGTCGGCGGTCAGCACGATCTGGCGCCCGGAGGTCTGGAGCGCGTTGAACGTGTGGAAGAACTCCTCCTGCGTCCGCTCCTTTCCCGACAGGAACTGGACGTCGTCGACCAGCAGCACCGTGGCCCGCTTGCGGTACTTCGCGCGGAAGTCTTCCATCCGCTTGTACCGCAGGCAGTTGATCATCTCGTTCATGAAATCTTCGGCGGTGACGTACACGATCCGCGCCGGCTCGTCGTCCGCGAGGACCCGGTTCGCGATCGCGTGCATCAGGTGCGTCTTGCCGAGGCCGGTCGACCCGTAGATGAACAGCGGGTTGTAGTTCCGGGCCGGGTGGTCCGCGACGGCGCTCGCCGCAGCGTGGGCGAATTTGTTGCACTCGCCGATCACGAAGCTGTCGAACGTCTGGGTGGTGTTGACCCCGAGCCCGCGCGGCTCGCGGTCCCCGTCGACGTCGATCCCCGGGCGCGGCTCCTCGGCCGTCGGCTCGTCCCGCCAGGTGAATCGCATCTCGACCGGCCGCCCGAGGATCGCCCGGGCCTCCCCGCGGAGCGAGTCGAGGTAGTTCTCGCCGATCCAGTCGGCGTAGTACCGGTTCGCCACCTCGAGGATCATCACGTCGTCGTCGAGGTGCACGGGGCTCGCCGACCGGAGCCACACCTCGACATCCTGGGTCCCGATCCGCTGACGCATCGCGTCGAGCAGGGAGTCCCACAGGCTCGTCAGCTCCATGTCGATCCTGACCATGAGGCGTGCGCGTCCACCCGCTGGTTCGCCGGAGGCGGCGGCAGCGGAGCTCGAGAGGATGGTGTGGCGGGTCGGCTGTGAACGGTATCCGATCGGTCGACGGACTTACAACCTCCGGGGCCTGCGCCCCGACCGGTTCGGGATCCGAGACCACGATCGTCACTGGCTCGGCGTCGATCGCCCGGGGGGACGAGCAAGCTCCGTCCAGGCCGAGCTCCCGAGATCGCGGATCCGGGACTGTGCGGGAGCAGTTGCCCTCGGGACGACCGTGCGATAACCCTCCGGGGTTCGGCCCGGCTGCCTCGAGCGCGGGGCCCACAGTCACAGTATTCCCGCCACCTGGCAGGGCCCACCCCGATCCCCGAGGGAACGCGGCTGGACCTTCACAGTTGACGGCCTCCGGAGGCTCCGATGAAGCGCACGTATCAACCCTCGAAGATCAAGCGGCGGCGGGCCCACGGCTTCCGGGCCCGGATGGCCACGCCCGGCGGTCGGAACGTGCTCGCCCGGCGTCGCCAGAAGGGCCGCAAGCGGCTCGCCCCGACGACGCCGAGCAAGCGGCACTGAGCGTTGCCTGCACCGATCGACCAACCACCCCACGCTGGGACTCTCCTTGCCGAGACGCGCCGTGTTGGGACGCAGCTGGCCGGGACGCCGCGGTGGATGAGGTCGGAGAGGGGTTTCCGCCGGAGGCTCGCCTCCGCCGGACGTCCGAGTTCGATCGTGTGCAGCGCGGTGGGCGGCGGATCCACGGCGCGAACCTGGTGGTCGTCCACCTCGCCAACGAGCTCGGAACCCCGCGGTTCGGGTTCGCGGTAAGCCGCAAGGTGGGAAACGCCGTGGTCCGGAACCGGGTGAAGCGCAGGCTACGCGACGTGGTCCGGCGGCGCCGTTCGTCGCTCGGCGGCGTCGACATGGTGGTGATCGCCCGCCCATCCGCGGCCGCCGTCGGTTACGACGTGCTCGCTGCCGAGATCGACGCCGCGGTAGCCCGGATCCGGAAGGGAACGCCGTGACCCGTTCGTACGCGGTCGCGGGAGGGTCGTAGATCATGGATCGGCGCACGGTGCTCGCCATTGTCCTGTCGCTCGGCATCTGGTACGGGTGGCTGGCCCTCCGCGGCAAGCCCACCCCGCCGGAGGGGGCGCCGGGCACCGAGGCACCGGCCGCCGACGGCGCGGTGGCCGACGGCGCGAACCCGTCCACCGCCCCGGCCGGCACGGCACCCGCTCCGGCCGCGCCCGCGTCCACGCTGCCCCCGGTCGCGTCGTACGAGGTGCAGAGCCAGCCGATCACGCTGTGCGACGCCCACGGCACGGTGTCGACCGACGGCGGCCGGCTCCACACGGTCACGCTCGGCGAGCACTCCGGCCCGTACCACGTCACCGCGCTGTACTCGTGGATCGTGGGTCGGGTCACCGGCAAGCTCGAGGGCCCGTGGTCGCCGTACGGCGGCGATCCGGGCCCGGCGTACCTCCTGTCGGACCACGCCCGCGCCCTCGCGACCGGCGCGGGTCCGACCGACGAGCTCGTCCGGATGCAGGTGCTCTCGACCACCCCCACGTCGATCGAGCTCGAGGGCACCGCCGCCTCCGGGGTGGTGATCCGCAAGTCGATCGCCGAGCGCCGCGAGGGCGACGTGTGCCGGGTCGACGTGACCGTCGGGTGGACCAACCCGACATCGGCGCCGATCGCGGCCGAGCCGTGGCTCGCGATCGCCGACCACACCCCGCACTCGGGCTCGCGGTACCAGAGCCAGCGCCAGCCGATGGCCCTGGTCGACGGCTCGATCCACTACGGCGGGGCGCTCGGCACCGGCTGCGGCGGCGGCTACGTCCGTCGGAACACGATGCTGACCGATACCTCCGGGCCGATCCCGTTCGAGGGGCCGGTCACCTGGTTCGGGCTGTCGGATCGGTACTTCGGGTTCCTCGCGCTGCCCGAGCACCCCGACCAGGCCGTGCTGTCGCTGGTCCGGGCCGGCGCGGGGGACGACGCGATCGACGCCGGCGTGGTGTCGTTCGCCGGCGGGCTCGAGCCCGGCGCCACCCGGACCGAGTCGGTCCGGGTGTACCTCGGCCCGAACGACCGCGAGCGGCTCGAGGCGGTCGACGCATCGCTGCCGCGGGCGATCGACCTCGGGTGGTTCGCGTTCTTCGGGTACCCGCTGCTGTGGCTGCTCCGCGAGTTCCACGCCCTGGTCGGGAACTGGGGCTTGTCGATCATCCTGCTGACGTTCCTCGTGAAGCTCGTGTTCTTCCCGATGACCCAGCGGTCGTTCAAGTCGATGCAGCGGATGCAGCAGATCCAGCCCGAGCTGACGCGGATCAAGGAAGAGCTGAAGGACAACCCGCAGGAGATGAACCGGCGGACCCTCGAGCTCATGCAGAAGAACCAGGTCAACCCGCTGTCGGGCTGCCTGCCGACCCTGGTGCAGATGCCGGTGTGGATCGCGCTGTACAACGTGCTCCTCACCAGCGTCGAGCTGTACCACACCGAGTTCCTGTACCTGAAGGACCTGTCGTCACCCGACCCGTACTGCGTGTTGCCGGTGACGATCACGTTCCTGATGTGGCTGCAGCAGCAGCTGTCGACGCCGACGAACCTCGATCCCGTTCAGCAGCAGGTCATGCGGTACATGCCGCTCGTGTTCGGGCTGATGTTCTTCGCGTTCCCGTCGGGTCTCGGGGTCTACGTGCTGGTGAACATGACGCTGTCGATCCTGCAGCAGTGGGTGATCAAGCGGGGGCTCGGCTCCGGACCAGCCGCGGCCCCGGCGGCGGCGGGCTGAATCGGACGGTTCGAGGAGTGGCGATGAGCGTACCGGAGGGTGTCGTGACCGTGACGGCAGAGGGCCGCGACCTGAAGATGGCGATCGCGGGGGCCGCGGAGCAGCTGGGGTTGCACCCGGCGCAGGTGGACTACAAGCTGGATTTGAGCCATTTCCGCACCGCGGCGGGGGCGTCGGTCGCCCGGACCACGGTGCGGATCCTGGCGTGGAGCTCGGGACGGGACGTGCCGGGCCCGGACGCGGTGACGGTGCGGGAGCGACCGGCGCGACCGGAGCGGGCCGAGCGCCCGCAGCGGGAGCCCAGGGAGCCGCGCGAGCCGAGGGAGGAGGACGATCGGGTCGAGGCGGCCGACGAGGCGGCGGCCAGCGACGACGGCTCGGCCGACACCGAGGACGGCGGGCGGCGCCGTCGGCGGAAGAAGAAGGACGCCGGTGACAACGGGGTCGAGGCGGCGCCGGCGGCCCGGGAGGCGCGCGAGGAGCGTGCACCGCGGGAGGAGCGTGCGCCGCGCGAGGAGCGTGCACCGCGCGAAGATCGCCCGCCGCGGGAAGCCCGCGCTCCGCGCGAGGAGCGGCCGCGGGAGCCCCGCGAAGACCGCGGTCCGCGCGAGGATCGCGAGCCGACGAAGCCGGAGAGCCTCCGGGGCGCCGAGGCTGGCACCACCGAGGCGTCCGAGTTCGCCCAGCAGTGGTTCGCCGGGCTGCTGACCCAGATGGGCGTCGACGGCACCGCGGTCGGCACCGGGTCGGCAGATCGGGTCCACCTCGCGGTCAAGGCCGAACGGGCCGGGCGGATCGTCGGCAAGCGCGGCGCGACCCTCGGGTCGATCCGCCACCTCCTCGGGCTCGCGCTCGAGCAGCGGTTCGGTCCGCTGACGATCGACGTCGACGTCGGTGACGATCGCCCGCGCGAGGAGCGCGACGCGCGCCCCGAGCGGAGCGAGCGGTCGGACCGTGGAGATCGCGGCGGCGACCGGGAGCGGCGCGCGGGCGATCGCGGCGGGGCTCGCGGCGGCGACCGGGACCGTGGGGATCGCGGCGGGCGCCGCGGCGGCCGCGGGCGGAGCCGGGATCGGGATCGCGGCGGGCGCGGCGGCGATCGGCCGGAGCGCGGCCGGTACCCGGAGGAGAAGCTCCGGGCGCTCGCGCGGCGCGCGGCCGAGAAGGCGGTCGAGAGCCGCCAGACGATCACGATCAACCTCGAGCTGAACAGCTTCGACCGGCGGATCGTGCACCTCGAGGTGTCGGAGCTCGACGGGGTCGAGAGCCAGTCCGAGGAGCGCACCGGGGACGACGGGCGGACCGTGAAGTACGTCCAGATCATCCCGGTCCGGTAGGACCTCGGGTGTCGGGGTCGGTGGTGGTCGCGCCCGCGACCGCCCACGGACACGCGGCGATCGCGGTGGTCCGGGTCACCGGCCCCGCGCTCGACCCGGTGCTCGACCGGGTGGTGACCCCGATCCGGCCGGGCCCGTGGCGCCCCGGTCGGACCCGGCGGGTCACCGTCGCCGACCGCGACGGCCGGTTCGACGACGGGGTGGCGGTGGTCCTGCGGGGCCCCGCGACCTACACCGGCGACGACCTCGCGGAGATCGCGATCCACGGCAACCCGCTGCTGGTCCAGCGGCTGATCGACGCGTTCGTCGACGCCGGCGCTCGCCTGGCCGAGCCGGGCGAGCTGACCCGGCGGGCGGTGGTCAACGGGCGGCTCGATCTCGTCCGGGCCGAGGCGGTCGACCAGCTCGTCCGCGCCCGCGGGCCCGGGGGCGTCGCGATCGCCCGGTCGGCGCTCGACGGCGCGCTCGGGGCCGAGCTCGGATCGGTCCGGGCGGCGCTGGTCGGGGCCGCGGCCGAGCTCGAGGCGCGGCTCGACTGGCCGGGGGACGATCTCGCGTTCGAAGCTGACGAGGCGGTGATCGCCGGGCTGCGCGCGGTCGGGGATCGGTGTCGGGGCCTCGCCGACACCCACCGGGCGGGCCGGATCGCGGTCGACGGGGCGCGGGTCGCGCTGGTCGGCCCGGTGAACGCCGGCAAGAGCTCACTGTTCAACCGGCTGGTCGGCGCAGACCGGGCGCTGGTCCACCCGTCCCCCGGCACGACCCGCGACGTGGTCGAGGCGCGGATCGCGGTCGGCGGGATCGAGCTGACCCTGCTCGACACCGCCGGGGACCGGGACGCGACCGACCCGGTCGAGCAGCTCGGGAT
>JBEBJW010000380.1:0-6549 GCA_040079715.1 Myxococcota bacterium
GTGGCGGTGCTGTCGCCGTTGATCGCACCGCCGTTGTTCGCCGTGGCGCTGCAGAACAGGCTCTGCTCGACCGTCAGCGTCGCGTCGGTGGTGTAGATCCCGCCGCCGTTCGCGGACGCGGCGGTCCCGTCGAACGTGCACCGGGTGCAGGTCACGTCCACGCCGTCCGCGTAGATCGCGCCCCCGTCGCTCGACGACTCCACGTGGTCGAACGTCACGTCACGTCGGTCAGGCTCACCGTGCCCGAGTTCACCGCGTAGATCGCGCCCCCGTCGGTTCCGCGAGGCACCCCGGCCGTCCCCAGGAAGGTCGAGTTCGCGATCACGATCGACGTTGGCGCCGTCCGTCGACGTCCGTCACCGACGGACGTCCGTCACCCGGAGCCTCGGGACGCGCTGGCGTCACCGTCCCGCCGACCTCCGTCGCTCGCTGGACAGCCATCTGTCGGCGGGTGGCCACCGAGATGCCCGGAGCCGTGCTCCGTGGCCGCCACTCACGCACCTCGACCGGACGCGGCCACCGCCTCCGCCCGGTGAGCGCGCACCTCGTCCAGGGCCCGCGCGTGCCCCGCGCGGACGAGCAGGGCCTCCGCGGCGTCGAACTGGGCCAACGCCGACAGGTGGCGACCCTCTGCGGCATCGAACCGGCCCAACCGCCCGAGGATCCAGCCCTCGAACGCCGGATCGGACACCTGTCGGGCGATCCGCAGCGCCCGGTCGAACTGCGCGCGGGCGTCCACCGCGTGCCCCATCCCCCAGCGAACGTTGCCAATATTGGCGAGGATCACGCCCTCTTCGGCGAGATCGCCGAGCTCGCCTGCGATCGCGAGCGCCCCGTCGTAGCAGGACAGCGCTCGCTCGTGTCGGCCGAGCTTCGCGTACGCGTTGCCGAGGTTCCGCAGCGCGACCGATTCCCCGCGTCGCGACCCTGCGGTGCCGTGTGCAGCGAGCGCGGCGTCGCCGACCTGGAGCGCGTCCTCGAGCCGCTCGCCCGCCACCAGCACCGCGGTGAGGCTCCCGAGCACGCGGGCCTCCATCCGCGCGGCATCGGCGGTGCGGAGCAGCTCGAGCGCAGCGCGCAGCGATGCCTCCGCGTCTGCGAGCGCCCCGCGGTGCATCGCGATCCCTGCCAGATCGTGGAGCACCTGCGCCTCGCCGACGCGATCGCCGAGGTCCCTGCGGATCGTGAGCGCGGACCGCAGGATCGGCTCGGCGGTGTGCACGCGGCCCTCCTGGGCGTCCAGCACCGCCAGGCCGACGAGCGCCGACGCCTCCAGGCCCCGGTCGCCCGCGCCGACGCCCGCCTCCAGGGCTGCGCCGAGGTGGGTCCGGGCGACCGACCCCCGCCCGCACAGCCGGGCCGCCGTGCCCGCAGCGAGGGCGACCCGGCCGGCGGCCTCGGCCGGCAGCGGAAGCGCCGACACCGCGGTCGCCAGCGCGAGCCCGAGCGGGAACGGGCCGCGGAGCTCGATGACGTGCCACGCCCGGTCGAGCAACGGCGCCGCGAGCTCACCGTCCTCCCGGGCGACCGCGCGCTCCACCGCCGCGACGAGGTTCGCCAGATGGGCCGGCGCGTCGATCACCGGCAACGCCGCGTACCACCGACCGTGGCGGACCTCGGCCGCGTGCCGGTCGGCGGCGGCGAGCTTCTCGCCCGCGTACGCCCGGACCGTGCCGAGCAGCTCGAACCGATCGTCGCCCACCCGTCGGACCCACGATCGATCGACCAACGCCTCGAGGACGTCGAGCGGCGGCGCGCCGGCCTCGACCACCGCCTCCGCCGCCGCCAGCCCCGCCTGTCCCTCGAACACGACGAGCTGCGCCAGGGCGGCGCGCTCGGCCGGCGACGAGAGGTCCCACGACCAATCGAGGGTGGCACGGAGCGTCGCGTGCCGATCGGTGCGGGTGGTGGACTTGAGCAGATCGAACCGCTCGCTGATCCGCTCGACCAGCCGGGCGGGCGACAACACCCGCCCGCGGGCCGCCGCGAGCTCGATCGCCAATGGCAGATGATCGAGCAGCCCGACCAGCGAGCGCACGGCAGGATCGTCGGGGCTCACCGGCGCGTCCGCGGCGGACGAGCGCTCGGCGAACAGCGCGGCGGCGTCGTCGGGAGGCAGGGGCGCGAGGGTCAGGACGTGTTCGCCGACCACGCCGAGCGCCGAGCGGCTGGTGACGAGGAACGTCGCGGACGGCGCGCCGTCGAGCCACCGCCCGATGGTCTCCTGAGCGTAGCCCGCGACCTGCTCGAAGTTGTCGAACACGATCAGCGCCTCGCCGCGGTGGGCGATCCCGTGGCCGAGTCGCGCGACGGGGTCACCGGCGTCGAGGCACAGCCCGAACGCGTCGGCGACCGCGCCGAGCAGGCCGTCGAGCGTCCAGGCCGTCGACAGGTCACAGAACCACGCGCCGCCGGGCCAGTCCGCGAGGTGCGCCCGAGCGAACCGAGCCGCGAGCCGCGTCTTTCCGACGCCGCCGGGACCGAGCACGGTGACGAGCCGTACTCCCGCCCGGTGCTTCGCGTCGAGGGCGGCGAGCTCGGGCCCGCGCCCGACGAATCGGTCCCGCTCCGCTGGCACCTGCGAGGCCGACGCGAGCGGTCTGGTGGCCGGGGCAGCGCCCTTCACCGCGTCCGAGGCCGAGGTGACCGCGACGGTGACCACCGGAGGCCCCGCGTATCGCAGACCCTTGCGGGGCACGGTCTGTACCCAGTCTTGATGCTCGCCGAGGCTCTGACGGAGCTTGAGCAGGACCTGGCGGAGCGACTGCTCGGTGACGACCACGTCCGGCCACAGCTCGGACCGCAGGTGCGCGTGGTCGACCAGCTCCCCGCCCGCGCGCACCACGACGATCAGCAGCTCTAGGGCCTTCGGCTGGACGGAGATCCCCGCACCCTCGCGGCACAGGCGGAACGCGGGGACGTCCAGCTCGAACGGGCCGAACACGAACCGGTCGGACATCGCCCTCGGTAACCCGCCACGGGGCCCTCGACCCCGCAGTTCGCCGACCTCAGTCGGCGCCGAGCAGGGCGAACACGTCGGTCATGCCCGCCCAGCCGCCACCGAGCTGGAGGGGCCCTTCCCACACCTCGTGCTGGAACGACTGACCGGAGCCGCTCGACCGACCGAGGTGGTGGTACCACCACACCGTACCGTCGGGCATTACGCCGATCAACGCGTCGTTGTCGAGGCCGACCAGGTGCTCGAACATCTGCCAACCGGTTCCGACCTTGCGGATGTCGGACCACGCCGACGCGCCGGACCAGAACCCGTCGTGGTGATAGACCCACAGGTCGCCGTTCGGCAACATCGCGTACAACGTACCGTTGCCGGTGGACACCACCTTCGCGAACTGCCCCCAGCCCCAGCCGACGACCGACGGGCCGGTCCAGGTGGCCGGGTCCTCGGCGTGGTCGAGGTCGCTGCATCGGTACCACACGAGGGTCCCGTCGTAGTCGATGGCGTAGACCACGCCGTCGCCGCCGCCGATGGTGACCGGGTAGGCCCAATCGTAGCGCAGCGGCGTCCCGCCCGTCCACTCGCCGCTGCCGTACAGGTAGCCATCGTGGCGATAGCCGTACAACGTTCCGTCTCCGCCCACCGCGAACAGGTGGTCACCGCCGACCGGGACCACGTCGAGGAACCCGCTCCATCCGGTGCCGACCATCGACGGGCCGTCCCACCCCGGCGTCGCGCCGTCCTGGTGGTTCCACATCAGCGTGCCGGCCGCGGTCACGTTGTACAGCCAGCTCGGGGTAGGGTTCGGGGCCCCGACGGTGAGGGACAGGTTCGGCAGCGGGTCGGGGTCGAGGTCCCGATCGGCCGGCACCTCCGCGGCGGCCGCGAGGATCTCGTCTCGGATGGTGTACAGGGCGGCGTCGCTGCACGAGCTGATCCCGGTCGCCCAGTCCCAGTTCTTGGGCATGCCCGCGACGTAGGCGGAGGCCAGGCAGGTCGACTGCACGGCGGCGATCCCCATCGGCACGGTGCCCGAGATCACCACCGCCGGTCCCCCGCTGTCGCCGCCGTGCGCGACCGCGGCGCCCGGGGCGAACGTGACGGTGTACGACGTGGACGACGCCGAGCTCGGCACGAAGTCCGACGTCCGGTACGCGTGGTCGCTGACCGCGGGCGTGTTGGGCGGAACGGCGAACGTGCTTCGCCCCTGACCGTACTTGCGCACCGTGTCGTCGGTGGTGACCTCTTGGACGTAGAACGGTTGGCTCGGGGCCGGACCGAAGTCCCCCTCCCCGAGGTACAGCAGGGCCACGTCGAGGTTGGGCGACCAGGTCACGATTCGGGTCGGATGGACGACCGCCCTCGACCAGTGCGCGGTCACGGGGATGTTCGACGGCAGATCCGAGGCGGCGCCGAGCAGGTTGCCGACCGAGACGCAGTGGTGAGCGGTCAGCACCCAATACCGGTTGATCAGCGTTCCGCTGCAATCCCCGCTGACGTTGACGAGGCCGAGCTGCTGTTGGGTCTCGACGGGGACCAGCGTGGCGGGAGCGGCCAGACCCTCGCTGACCTGGCCGATGGCTCCGTCGTCTTGCGCGCGGGCGGAGAGCGCGAACACCCAGGCACCGAACATCATCGTTCCTCCTGATGAGACCGTAGCGGTCCGGGAGGACGACGACCGTCAGCGCACCATCAGCAAACCGTCAGCGTTGCGGACCCGCGGTGACGCCGCGAGCCGCGGACGCCCGAGCCGCCCGGCCCCGGGTCCCGCCCATCCGCCTCGGCTCCGGCTCCGGTCAGCGCCGCGGCTCGTGACGCGGCCCGAGACTCCAGTCCGGGATCCGCTCCGTCCGGGTCTCGAGGAACCGCGCCAGGTGGTGGAAGTCCGTCCCCGGACGCACGTACCGGACCTGAGTCGCGAGCGTCACCGGATCGATCAGCTGATCGAACGGCACGTAGTGCAGGTCGAGCTGACCCGACACGCTGACCATGTGCCCGTCGAGCCCCTCCTCCACCAACGCCCGGAACGCGCCGATCCCGAGCTGCGAGCCGAGCATCACGTCGTACGCGTGCGGCGGCGCGCACCGGCTCTCGTACCCGAGCTGGACCCCGGTCACCTTCTTGGCGCGTCCCGTGCGGCCCTCGTACCGGCGGGCGACGATCACCGACAGCGACCGCCCGAGGTTCACCGTCCCGAGCGAGATGTGTCCGTGGTCGTCGCGGCCCACCCCGTCGAGGAACCCGTCCGGCAGCAGCTCCGCGAGGCCCTCTGCCAACACCACCACCGCCCAGTGGTGGCCGCGCCGCTCGCGGGCGATCAACACGTCGACGATCCGGTCCGCCAGCTTGTCCACATCCAGCCGATCCGAGCCCGGCAGCCGCAGCTCCGGTCCCACGTCCTCCAACGCCACCACCAGGCTCGCCTCCCCGGCGATCCCGACCCCGTACGCCAGCCAACCGGCCTTCCGGCCCATCGTCTCGACCAGGAAGCAGCCGCTGGTCGCCTGCGCGTCCGCCGCGAGGTTCAACACCGACTTCGCCATGAAGTCGACCGAGGTGAAGAACCCGAACGTGAAGTCGATCCCGTGGTAGTCGTTGTCGATCGTCTTCGGCAGGTGCACCACCCGGACCCGCTTCGCCTCCTTCGGCAGGGCGTCCTGGTACAGCTTCAGGAAGTTCGCGGTCTTCAGCGTGTCGTCGCCCCCGATCGAGATCAGCGCGTCGATCTGGTTGTCGACGAGCGCGTTGTACACGCTGCGGAGGGACGCGGTCTTGTCGGGGTCGCCGAGGTCCGCCGCCGACCGGATCGCCTTGCCCGGGTTGGCCCGCGCGGTGCCGATCACGATCCCGCGCTCGTTCCGGATCCCGCGCAGGTCTCGGTCGGTGAACGCCCGGTAGTGCTCGTCCGGCAACAACCGAGCGGTCACCGGGTGGTACTTCGCGAGGTTCGAGTACCCGTGGAAGAACCCGACCACGTCTCGGCCGTCCTCGAGGAACGAGATCCCCGCCGCCGCGATCACCGCGTTCGCGGCCGGCGCCGGGCCACCCGAGAACACGATCCCCACCCGCCGCACGTCGTCGCCCCGCCGCTCGGTCCTGGTCCCGTCCGTCATTCGGCCTCCCGTCGGTCCCCGCCGTAACCCACGCCAGGGTCACGATGGCGTCACGACCGAGCCGCGGCGGCGTCACGGGCGTCGCCGGAGCGGTCCTCGTGCAGCCCCCCTCACTCCTCGTCGTCGCGGGGGGTCAGGATCCGCCACGGGCGCGCGAAGTACCCCGTCTTCGGCATGAACGTCGGGTCGTCGGGCCGAACGAGCTGCTCGCGCGGATCGTAGTGGTCGGTCAGGTCGCCGAGCAGCCGGTGCTGGCCGCCGAGGATCAGGGTCCAGTGGTGCTCGCGCAGGGCCCGCTCGATCGACGCGAGGTCGTCGTGGTACGGCCCGCCCGGGTAGTTGCAGTCCCACACCCCCATCGCGTGCAGCGACGGCGGCCGGCCGGCGTACACCGGGATCCACGCGCCGAACGGCGACAGCACCGGGCCGTCCACCGCCCGGACCGCCTCCACGAACCGCCACCCGACCGCGGCGTCAGCC
>JBEBJW010000381.1:0-6545 GCA_040079715.1 Myxococcota bacterium
CCAGGTCTCACCTCCCGTCCGCCCACCGGATCTACGGTCGGACCGTCGGAGCATTGCGTGGGTCAGCCCTTGCGGAACAGCGACCCTTGCCCATCGGTCACGGCGGGGGGCGCCGCCGCGGTCACCTGTCGCACGAGCTCGAGCTCCTCGCGGGTCAGGTGGTAGTGGCGCCGCTGGCCCTCGTACAGGAGTTTCCGGAGCACCGCGCGCCACGACTCCTCGGTCCGCAGCGCGTCGCTCGACGCCCCGGCCTTCTGCGACATCCGCTTCGCGAACTCGTCCTCGGAGCACCGGATCGCGCCGCGGACCCGCCACCGGCCCTCGTCGTCGCGGAACACCAGCACCCCCTCGAGGCGCTTGGTGAAGTAGGTCTTGATCGACGACGCGGTGTAGCCCGAGCTCGTCGCCAGGGCCTCGACGTCGACCGGACCAGCCGCGGTCTCGGCCTCGCGCAGGCCCCGCAACAGCGCGCGCTGGCGGTCGGACAGGGGCTCGTCGTCGTCGGCGGAGTCCATCGTCAGCTCCGCGACAGCCGGCGCTCGAGGTCGGTCAGCCGCTGGCGGAGCTCGTCGAGCTCGACGTCCGCGGTGCTGGGCGTGGACGACGGCGGCGGAGACGGCGCGGGCGGCGGCGGCGGCGGCGGCGAGACCAGCGCCTCCATCCGGTCGAGCTGGGCGCTCATCAGCTCGAGCCCGGTCGCGAGCTGGCGACGGAGCAGCAGCTCCGCCGGCCCGGTCCCGGTCGCGCGGATCAGCCTGCGCAGCATCCCGAGCGGCAGCAGGTCGGCCCCGTCGAGCACCTCGAGCACGATCTGCAGCAGCACGTCCTTCGTGCGGTCCGCCCCGTCCTTCGCGTCGATCACCCGCAGGTCGACGCCGGACCGGACGAGCTCCGCGACCTGCTCGAGGTTCACGTACGCCGAGCGGTTCGTGTCGTACAGCCGCCGGTTCGGGTACTTCTTGATCGTGACGGGCATCGAGCGTCCTGACGGGCGGTCCCGACGATCGCCGGTGACGGCGACGGCCTGGTGGGGCTATACTCGCACATGCGCCGACTCGCCATTCTGACCGCCCTGTTCGCGGCCTGTGACAAGCAGGACGTGACCGACGACAAGCTCCCCACCTGGGGGCCGCCGGTCGGCACCACTGCGCTCCAGTTCTACGGGCGCGTCCCGAAGAACCTGATCTTCCTGTCGATCGACACGTTCCGCAAGGATCACCTCACCGCGTACGGTGGCAACGGGTACACCCCGTTCATCGACCGGATCGCGGCCCAGGGCGTCACCCTCGACGATCACATGCAGTGCTCGAACTGGACGTTCGGGTCGACCACCTGCACGCTCGCCGGTCGGTACAACATCGAGCGCGGCCACATGCCCCGCCTGAACGGCACCGCGTTCAACCGGCCCCCGGTGCCGGAGGGCACGAAGTTCCTGTCCACCTGGCTCGGCGAGGCCGGGTACTACTCGGTGATCGTGTCGGGCAACGACTGGCTGTCGAACAACTGGGGCAACACCCAGGGATACGACGAGTCGCTCAAGCCGAACGGGGCCGCGGACCAGGTGTGGTCGGTGGGCCAGAAGGCGATCAAGGACGCGATCGATCGCGGCGACGCCGACAAGTGGTTCATGCACCTCCACTTCATGGAGCCCCACGCGTCGTACGATCCCCCGTCCGACAACATCGAGGGCGAAGACCAGCTCGAGCCGTGGCCGGAGGACCTCACCAACCGCGACACGCACTACGAGTGGCGCAACGAGTGGCCGAACCTCGATCCGAGCGACCAGGACCTGCTCGAGGCCCACCTCCGCAACCTGTACGACGGCGAGATCCGGACGATCGACGATCGGTTGTCGTCGATCTGGGACGATCTCGAGCGCGAGGGGTACCTCGACGACACGCTGGTCGTGCTGTGGAACGACCACGGCGAGCAGTTCTGGGAGCACGGCTACCAGACCCACGCGTACGCGATCCACGGCGAAGAGAACGACGGGTTCGCGATCTTCTGGGCGCGCAACATCATCCCGCAGCACTACACCGACCCCACGTCGGCGATCGACCTCGTGCCCACGATCCTCGATCTGTACGGGATCGACATGCCGCTCGAGGTCACCGGGTACCCGGTGGGCACCGCCCCCGCCGATCGGCCGCGGTTCGTCGACACGATCGCGCGGCTCGGGGGGATCAACGCCATCTCCCTCGACGGGCTGAAGATGCAGTACTACTGGTCCGGCCGGGTCACGATGTTCGACCGGAACACCGATCCGCTCGAGCAGGCCGACCTGTACAACGCGAACGACACCCGGGTCCAGCAGCTGTGGGCCCTGCTCAAGCCGATGGCGGAGGCGATGGAGCCCCTGGTGGTCGGCGGCGATCCGGCGCCCCACTGGCCGGCGGACCTGCCGTAGGAGCCATGCCGGTCACAGGGTCGGGAGGTCGGCGAGCAACCGCGGCACCTCGCGGAGGGCGCGCACGAACGCTGCGAACGACTGGCCATCGGCGTTGGCCTCGTTCCGTGGCCAGCCGGATCGCACCAACTCGCGATTGAACGCCTTCCCCAACGGCGACGCTCCCTCGAGCCCGAGGGTTCGGTCGAGGCTCGTGGGATCCGCGGCGAACGCCTGGTGCAGCTCGGTGGGGAGGCCACGCTCCCGACAGAGCGCGGTGGCGCGATCGACGTGCCGGTAGGTCCACGCTTCGATGCACGGGTAGGGGACCATCGCGACGAGCCTCGCCACGAGTCCTCCGGCGGACGAGTGACGAGACACCGGCACGATCACGCGGGTCTCGAACTCGGACTCGTTCTTGGACGGATCCGGCCACGCGCAGTCCGCGTCGAAGTGAACGATCACCAGTCGCCCCAGCGCGAGCTCGGTCGCGATCGCCTGGACCAGCGTGGTGCGGTCGTGGCGGCGCCGCGCCCAGGCTCGTCCCACGAACAGTCGCGCCACCCCCGGAGCAGGCTCTGCGAACGCGAGACGATGGGTCTCGACGCGGTCCGCGACCAGCTGGAGCGCGTGCGTCACCAGCCGACGGGCGACCCCGCTATCGTGGTCCTCCGGCAGGACCACGATCACCACAAGTCCTCCAGCCGCAGGAGCTCGCTCACGTGCTGGATCCCCACCTGGTAGGCGGTGAAGAACCGCTCCGCCTGCTCACGCGTCGGATTCGTCCACGCGAGCCGTTCGCGCCCGTTCTGCGCCGTCCGGCAGGCCACGATCCGACGTTGGACCTCGTCCGCCGCCCCGAATTCGAGGTGGTCGAGGAGCAGCGGATTCTGGGTCGCGAGGAATGCCTGGTGGCCGCCCATCCGCGCCAACACACGCTCGATCCACTCGTGGTGCAACCCGTTGGTGAGCTCGTCCGACACCCAGTACCGACCCGCGGGTACGAGCCACCACGACAAGAGCCGCTTCTGGCCCCACGACAGCTGCTCCGCCCTCACCCACGACCCGTCACGGCGTTGGAGCGCAACATCGAGGTCACCGTACACGACCGGGCTCGCACCGGTGTCCACCGCCCGAAGCTTCACCTCGGCGCTCTCGAAACCCATCTCCCGCGCCGCGTCGTGGATCGGCGTGCCGACCAGCACGAGCTCCCGCGGTGCCGAGTCGCTCAGGGAATGCCATGGGTGTATCAGGTGACCCTCGCGGTACAGCAGACTCCCCCACTCCGTCGGCGACTGGACGACTGTGACGAACGACCCGGGCGGTCGCGCGGACACCCGCACCTCGCCTCGCATCACCCGGTCGAAGTGCGACAGGTCCTCCGGGAACCGCACGAGCTGGTCGTCGAATGGACGAAGCGCGGTCCAGTCCCTGACGGCCAGCTCGGAGACGGCGCCACGGACGTTCCCTTCCAGCTTGTAGTGCCGCGATCGGGACACCTCCGTCCCGTCCACCACCAGTCGTGCGAAGTCACCCTCGAACGACAGCGACGCACGCGACCCTGCACGGTGCGCGTCCACCGCCAGCGTCTCAGTACGGCTCCCCGGATCGGAGGAATACCGCACGGTGGTGCGTTCCCCATCCACCTCGAACTCGGCCGAGACCGATGCCTGTTCATCCCACAGCAGCTGCATTCGACCCGACAGCACCGCCTCGAGGACCCGCAGCAAGGTGGTCTTCCCGGACGCGTTCTTTCCGAGCACCACGTTGACGCCGGGATCGAACCGGAGCTCGGTGTCGGGCACGATGTTGCGGAACCGGTGGAGCACCAGCCTGCGGAGGTGTGGGCGCATGGCTCCCTGTAACGGATGCGGCCTGCACCGACCGGCATGGCGGGTGTAGACTCGGCTGGCGGGAGGCGCCGTGACGCTGGTGTGGCTGCTGTCCACCGGTTCCGGATGGGCCGGGTTCGACCCGGTCACCCCCGCCGCGTTGGCCCTGTCCGGCGAGCGCGACACCGGCGCCGCGGTGATCGACTACGACGGCGATGGCGACTGGGACTTGATCGTTCCCGGCGAAGACGAGCTCGACGGGATCCACCTCCTCCGGAACGACGGCGGCGGGCTCGCGAGCTGGACCGACCGCACCGCGGCCGACGCGCCGGACCTGGTCGACCCGTTCACCACCCGGGGCCTCCTCGCGGCCGACCTGACCAACGACGGCCGGCCGGACCTCGTCCGCGTCGGGCTGTACCAGGTCGACCTGCTCGAGAACGTCGGCGGCGCGTTCGTCCGGACCGAGACCTGGCCAGGGACCGGCAACGGGTTCGAGGGCGCCGCGGTGTTCGACGCCGACGGCGACGGGTGGCTCGACGTGCTCGTCACCAACGCCGCCGTCGCGAACTGGCTGCTGGTCAACCCGGCCGACGGGACCACCGCGCTCGTCGCCGTCGATCAGGCCCCGCTCGGGATGACCCTGTCGGCGTCGAACTCGGACTTCGCGACGGCCGCCGACTGGGACCGCGACGATGACCCCGACGTGATCGTCCGCGGCGAGGGCGTGGGTCCCGACGCGTTCCTCCGCGGGGCGACCGGGTGGATCGGGATCGGGCCGGACCTTCCGGCCGCCAACTCCGCGAAGGGCGGGGTCGCGCTGTGCGACGTGCGCGGGGTCGGCGCGCTCGACCTGGTGTGGACGCTGCCCGCGCTGCCGACCGTGCTCGACTACGGGTGGATCGGCGGCGGGTGGGCGGAGCTGCCGGTCGAGCTCGACATCACCGGGGTGTCGTCGGCCACGTGCGGCGACCTCGACGGCGACGGGTGGGTCGACCTGTGGCTCGCCGACGACGACGACGAGAACTACCTGTACGGCCCGGACCTCGAGACCGGATGGAACGCGACCGACAGCGGCGAGCCGACCGTGGCCGCGACCCTCGCCGACCTCGACGGCGACGGCGATCTCGACGTGTACCTGGTCAACGACGGCGCGGCGAACGAGCTGCTCGAGAACACCGGCGCGCCGACCGAGACCCTGGCGGTGCGCCTCCGGGCCAGCGTCGGGGCGTGCCCGGGCCCCGAGGTGCTGCGCGACGACCTCGGCGGGATGGCCCAGGTGCTCGACGTGCACGACGAGCCCCTCGGCTCGCTCCAGGAGGTGTCCGGCGGCTTCGGACGCGGACAATCCGCGTGGCCGGTGCTGCTGTTCGGCGGGGTCGATCCCGGAGCGGACCACCACCTCGCGGTCGACTTCGGCGGCCCGGGCGGGGTCGTGGTGGTGCGCCTGCCGGCCGGCACCCGCAGCCTGGACGTCGTGAGCGACGATCCGGACGGCGACGGGATCCGCACCGTGACCGAGCAGGGGGCGTCGACCAGCCGCTCGGACGTGGACGGCGACGGGTTCGAGGACGCGCTCGACGACGACGCTGACGGCGACGGGCTCCTCGACGCGACCGAGAACGCCGGGCCCGGTCGGTGCGATCCCCCGGTAGACACGGACGCCGACGGCCGCCCCGACTTCCTCGACGACGACAGCGACGACGACGGCGTGTTCGACGCGGTCGACCCGGACCCGACCGACGCCGACGCCGACGACGACGGCCTCGACGACGGCGCGGAGCTCGCGCTCGGGACCGGCCCGACCGACCCGGACTCGGACGACGACGAGCTGCTCGACGGCGCGGAGGTCGACGCGACGACGGACCCGCTCGACCCCGACACCGACGGCGGCGGGCGGACCGACGGGGCCGAGGTCCTGCGCGACGGCACCGACCCGCTCGACGGCGAGGACGACCTCGTCGACAGCGACGACGACGGGATCGTCGACGGGGCGGAGGGCGGGTACGGCACCGACCCCGCGGACCCGGACACCGACGACGACGGCCTGCTCGACGGGGTCGAGGTGTACGGCGCCGGCACCGATCCGACCGACCCGGACACCGACGACGACGGGGTGTCCGACGGGGACGAGGTCGCCGCCGGCACCGACCCGACCGTCGCCGACGCGCCGGGAGACCCGGGCACCGGCCCAGACGACCCGGACGCAGACCACGACGGGGTGATCGACGCGGTCGATCCGGTCCTCGGCGACGCGGGCGGCGCGACCGGGTCTCCCCCGGAGCCGGCGTACGGGTGCGGGTGCGACGCGGGGTCGGTCGGCGGGG
>JBEBJW010000382.1:0-6543 GCA_040079715.1 Myxococcota bacterium
GTCTCGGCCCACAGCGGCGCCCACTCGGGCCGCACGTCGACCCCGACGGACGGGATCCCGCGCGCGGCCAGCAGCGCCGCCACCACCCCCGACCCGGTCCCCAGATCCAGCGCGCCGGTCGGCCGCGGGCCGGTCGCGAGCGCGAACCCGACCAGCCACATCGCGTCGCTCGTGTACCGGAACCCGCGCGCCGGCGGGGCGATCACCACCCCGGGCGCCGGGGCGTCGAACGTCACCCGCGCGGCGCCTTGCCGATGTCCGTCCGGAGCTGGGCCCCGGCGAACCGCCACCCGTCGACGGCACCGTATGCCCGGGCCCGCGCGCTCGACAGGTCCCCGGCGATCCCGGTGATCCCGAGGACCCGGCCCCCGTTGGTCCGCAGGACGCCGTCCTGGCCGCGGGTGGTGCCGGCGTGGAACACCAGCACCCCGTCGGACTCCGGCGCCTCGGGGATCGGCGTGCCGACCTCGGCCGACGCCGGGTACCCGCGGGAGGCGAGCACCACGCAGCACGCCGACCCGGACGCGAACCGGGGCGTCCCCGAAGGGAGCTGACCGGTGGCCGCGCCGAGCAGCCACGGGACCGGATCGTCTTCCCACAGGGCCGCGATCGCCTGGAGCTCGGGATCGCCGAACCGGACGTTGAACTCGAGCACCATCGGGCCCGCCTGGGTGACCATGATCCCGGCGAACAGCACCCCGCGGAACGGGGTCCCCCGGCGCGCGAGCTCCCGGATCACCGGCTCGTGCACCAGGCGGCAGATCGCGGCCGGGTTCGCCAGCGGACACGGCGCGTACGCCCCCATCCCGCCGGTGTTCGGGCCGCGCCCGCCGTCGTGGAGCTGCTTGTGGTCCTGGGCGGTGATCAGCGGGACCACCCGCTCGCCGTCGCTGAGCCCGAACACGCTGACCTCGGGCCCGACGAGCAGATCCTCGAGCACCACCGTCGCGGCCGCCTCGCCGAACTTCGCGACCTCGAGCAGCGCGTTCCGGGCGTCGTTCGCGGACTTGCAGACGTACACGCCCTTGCCGCCCGCCAGGCCGTCCGCCTTCACCACGACCATCCCCTGGTCGCACCGCTCGATCGCGGCCGGATCGGTCGGGGCAGCGACGATCGACCGCGCGGTGGGCACCTCGGCGGCCGCCATCACCTCCTTCGCGAACGCCTTGCTGGTCTCGAGCCGAGCGGCCTCGCGGGTCGGGCCGAAGCACGGGATCCCCGCGGCGGCGAGCGCGTCGGCGAGGCCCTCGGCGAGCGGCGCCTCCGGCCCGACGATCACGAGATCGGGGCGCACCGCGCGGCACAGCTCGACCACGTCGCCGACCCCGGGCGCGGCGCGCACGACGGTCCCCGAGGGCCAGCCGGGGTTGTCCGCGGTGACGATCAGGGCGTGCCCGTGCCGTGCGACGAGCCACCCGAGCGCGTTCTCACGCCCTCCACTCCCGACCAGAACGACGCGCACGCTCCCTCCCGCGCGCCGAACGTATCAGCTCCGCTCCCGGTTGGGGGGTCCGTCACCGATCCGGGACGGCTCAGGCGACGTTGCCGTAGTCTCCCTCCCACCCGAGGCGGTCGAGCGTGGTGAGGTGGAGGTTCGGGTCGACGGGGCGGAGGGCGGCCTTGAGCTCGCCGTTCAGCCCGTGCTCGAGATCGGCGATCCACGTGCCGTGGTACAGCACCGCCCCGTCCGGGTGCCACGCGGTCCAGTCGCCGACCGGGTGGCCGTGGTGGAACGCCCCCTCGACCCGCCGCTGGCCGTTGGGCCACCACCGGCAGTAGGCGCGGTGCGGGTTCCCGTCGATCCACTCGCCCTCCTCGGCGATCCGGCCGTTCGGGTGGAACCGCGCGAACGGGCCGTTCAGCACGCCCCAGCTCAGCGCGAACTCCGACATCACCGCCCCGGTCGGGTAGTACCGGGTGATCGGGCCGTGGAGGTGGCCCTCGACGTAGGTGCACTCCTCCTCGATGTTGCCGTTGTCCCGCCACCGGCTCCAGGTCCCGTGGCGCCGACCGGCGACGTACCGGCCCTCCTCGAGCTTCTGGCCGTTGTCGTGGTGGCGGACGAACAGCCCCTCGACGGCGGGACGCGACCGGAACGGGTTGAACAGCATCGGGCCCCCTCCGAGGTCTCTACGCACGACAGCGCAGAATCTCCGAGGACCGATTGTCGAAATCGGTCACCGTCAGTGACGGAAGTGCCGGACCCCGGTGAACACCATCGCCACGCCGGCCTGGTTCGCGACCGCAACGACCTCCGGGTCCCGGATCGAGCCGCCGGGCTGGATCACCGCGGTGACCCCGGCCGCGACCGCGACCTCGACCCCGTCCGCGAACGGGAAGAACGCGTCGCTCGCGAGCACGCAGCCGGCGACCGGGCGGGTCGCCTTGCCGACGGCCAGCCGGACCGAGTCGACCCGGCTCATCTGACCCGCGCCGACGCCGTTCAGCGCCGCGCCGTCGTCGGTCGCCGCCGCGAGGGTGATCGCGTTCGACTTCACGTTCCGGCACACCGCCCACGCGAACCGCAGCGCCACCGCCTCGGCGTCGGTCGGGGCCCGGTCGGTCGCGACGGTCCACCCCGGCGCTGCGCCGAGGTCCCAGTCCTGGAGGAGCCAGCCGCCCTGGACCCGCCGCGCGTCCATCCCCGACGGCCGGCCGGCGCCCCACCCCGCCGGCAGCTCGACCAGCCGGAGGTTCTCCCGGCTCGCGAACGCGGCCCGCGCGGCGTCGTCGAACCCGGGCGCGACGATCACCTCGAAGAACGTCTTCGACCGCTTGATCGCCGCCGCGAGCGGGCCGTCGATCGGGCGATCGAACGCGACGATCCCGCCGTACGCGCTGACCGGGTCGCCGGCGAGCGCGTGGGTGAACGCGGCCTCCGCCGTGGCGCCGATCGCCGCCCCGCACGGGTTGTTGTGCTTGACGACGACGCAGCCCGGGCCGGACGGCAGGTCGAACACCGCGCGGACCGCGGCGTCGAGGTCGGCGAGGTTGTTGAACGACAGTTCCTTGCCCTGGTGCTGGATCAGGCGGGCGAGCGATCGGGCCCCGAGCCCGCCGTCGCCGTAGAACGCGGCCCGCTGGTGCGGGTTCTCGCCGTACCGGAGGTCCTGGACCTTCGACAGCGGCAGCGCGAGCTCGCCCGGAAACTCCGGCCCCGAGCGGTCGAGCGCGGCGCCCGCGTGATCGCCGAGCCAACCGGAGATCACCGCGTCGTACCGGGCGGTGTGGCGGAACGCGCGGATCGCCAGCTCCCGGCGCAGGTCGAGGCCGGTCCCTCCGGACGCGAGCGCGGCGCCGACCCGATCGTAGTCCGCCGGGTCGACCACCACCGTGACGTCCCGGTGGTTCTTCGCGGCGGCCCGGATCATCGTCGGCCCGCCCACGTCGATGTGCTCGATCGCCTCGTCCCACAGCGCGTCCGGCGTGGCGGCCCCGGCGGCGACGGTCGCCTCGAACGGGTACAGGTTGACCACGACGACGTCGATCCACGGGATGTCGTGGGCGGCGGCCTCGGCCGCGTGCCGGTCGCGCAGCCCGAGGATCCCGCCGTGGACCCGCGGGTGGAGCGTCTTGACCCGGCCGTCCATCATCTCGGGGGCGCCGGTGTACGCGCTCACGTCGACCACCGCGAGCCCGGCCTCGCGGAGCGCCCGCGCGGTGCCGCCGGTCGACAGCAGCGTGTAGCCCGCCGAGGCGAGGGTGCGGGCGAACGGGACCAGCCCGGACTTGTCGGACGTGGACAGGAGCGCGTGACGATCGGCCAAGGGGCCCTCCGGGCAGGCGGAAAACAGCCCCGAGCGGTCGAGCGGGGAAACTGGACGGTGTCCCTATCCCTGCCCCTGCGTCAGTCCAGCAGCCGCCAGTACTGGACCTGGATCCGTTGGGGTCCGTCGATGTAGCCCTCGACCGCCACCAGCTGCCCGACGTGCGTCCCGAGCGCGTCCTCCGCCGCCGCGTCGACGAACACCAGGGCGCCGCTCGACAGGTCCTGGACGCCGATCTGCACCCCGAGCCGCTGGATCGGCCCGACCCACACCGGCAGGGCGTGCGGTCCCTCGACGACGCGCCACCCCGCCACCTGGATCCGACGCAGGCCCTTCCGTCCGTCGATCTCCACCAGGTGTCCGTCGAGTTGCCGGACCGCCGACGCCGCCGGGAGCAACAGCAGGCGCTCCCGATCCCCGTCCGCCGAGATCAGCTCCACCGGCCCGTCTGCGGTCTCGACCCACCCGACCCGGTGCACCAGGCACCCGGCCCCGCCGAGCGTCCACGCCACCGAGGCAATCAGCGCCCCCCGCTCGACCCATCGACGACTCGCGACCACTGGGGCTCCGTTGACGGCGGACCTGCGTTCCACTAACGTCCCGTGGTCATCCGGTCGCGCGGGGTCCTCCCGCGCACGTCGGTTCCGACGGCAACTGCGGGGCGGTGATGCTCCTTCCGAAGAAGGTCGGCTCGTTCACCCTGATGCGCAAGCTGGACGCAGACGGGCTGTCCGAGTCGTTCGTAGCAATCCTCGACGATCCTGCCGGGAAGCAGGTCGTCGCCCGCAGGATCCTGCCGGCGGTGTCGCGCGACCCGTCGCGGGTGTCGCAGCTCCGGGCGCGGGTCGGCGATCTGCGCGCCGCCAGGCACCCGTCGCTGGTGCCGGTGATCGATCTCGTCGAGGCCGACGGCGACCTGTACGTGCTCGAGGACTGGAGCGACGGGATCGAGCTGTCGGCGGTGCTCCAGTACTGCCTGACGAACCGGACGACCGTCCCGCACAACGTGTACCTGAACCTCGCGACCCAGGTGTGCAACGCGCTCGAGGCGCTCCACGGGCGCCCGGGCACCGAGTCCGGCAGCGAGAACGTCCTCCACCTCGCGCTGTCGCCGATGGCGATGTGGATCGCGGGAGACGGCCGGGTCACCGTCGGTCGGTACGGGCTCGCCCGGTCCCCGACGGCGCTGGCGACCGCCGCCACCGGCGCGCTGCCGCCGGGGGTCGAGTACCTCGCGCCCGAGCAGACCCACCAGGACCAGAAGCTCACCCCGGCCTCGGACATCTTTTCGCTCGGGAGCATCCTTTACGAGCTGTTGACGCTCAAGCCGATGTTCCGGGCGGACTCGTCGCTCCAGACCATCCACCGGGTGCGCCGGGCCGAGGTCACGACCCAGCTGCTCGAGGTCAAGGACATCATGCCCGGCCTCGACAAGGTGCTGTTCCGCGCCCTGTCGCTCAACCCGCGCCACCGGTACCAGCGGGCGTTCGTGCTCCGGGAAGACCTGCGCGGGCTGATGGCCGGCTACTCGTTCAACGACATCGACGCCGTGACCCGCACGTTCCTGTCGCCGATCTTCTCGGCGAAGGTCGAGCGCGGGCCGGTCGAGGACGCCCCCGCGTTCTCCGACCACCAGGGCGACACGACCGGGTTCCTGCTCGGCCGCGGGGCCGACGCGTTCTCGAACGTCCCGCAGCGGGGCGCGGGCGCCGACGATCAAGACACGGACGCGACCGACTCGCTGCTGCTCGAGGAGTCCGGCGCGTTCGACAACAACGTCGAGGGCGACACGGATCGCCACCGGCCGTTCGAGTCGGAGTTCGATCCCGAGTCCGAGATCGACACCGCCCAGAACGTGCGCGAAGAGCTCGCGAACGCGTTCAACACCGACACCGACGACCTCCGCCCGGGCCAGAACACCGGGTGGGTCCGTCGCCCCCCGTCAGACGGCGACGGCGCCGGACGTCGGCCGATCGAGTCGCTCGACACGAGCATGGCGTTCGAGGTCGAGCCGCCGCCGCCCGCGCCGAGCTCCGAGGACTCGATGTCCCTCGCCACCTCGGCCTCGCTCGACACCGGCGACCTCGCGGACACGGGCGAGCTCCCCGACCGCCAGCAGCCGGCGCGCGGGAATCCGGCTCCGAAGCTCGCGTCCGGCGGGCTCGGCTCGGGGAGCCTCCCCGTGGGGGACCTCGACAGCCGTCGGTCGGGCGCGCTGCCAGGTCGGGTCCCGGATCCGCCGATGTGGCGGTCGGAGGTCACCGGCTCCCACGAGAACACGACGAACCTGCTCGAGCCCACCACCGGGCCGATCCCCGAGCTCGACGACAACTCGCCGACCGCGAAGGAGCGGATCCTCGACCGCCGCCTCCCGGTCCGCCCGCCGGAGCCGGACACCGTCCCGAACCCGGCCGACGCCGGGCGCGCGTCCGGGATCACCACCGTCCCGCTGATCAAGCCGAAACCGCCCGAGCCGGGAGAGTCGGTGATCGATCCGGTGACCCTCGAGGTCGACCCGGACAGCGAGCAGCTCCCGGACACCGGCAAGGTCCCGGACACCGTGTCCACCATCACCCGGTCGCCGTTCTCGACCGTCCCGGTGCCGGCCGACAACTCCGACCGGTTCGAGCGGACCGGCAACACCCGGACGTCGTGGGAGGCGATGGCCCCGGCGTCGGGCCCGCCGCCGAGCCAGGTCCAGACCCAGACGTCCGGCACCGCGTGGACCCAGCCCCCGAAGGCCCCGTCCGCCCGCCCGACCCTCCTGCCGGACGAC
>JBEBJW010000383.1:0-6542 GCA_040079715.1 Myxococcota bacterium
CCTGTGCCCTCCTCTGGGGCCCCGCCAGCCCCCACGCCGGTGTCGGCCGAGCGGACGGTCACCCCGGTCGGCGCGATGGCTGCCGTGGTCCCGCCCGCGGACTACGCGCCTGCGACCGGCGTCGACGCCTGGCGTGACGCGGTGGCGATCCTGAAGGCCGAGTCCGAGGTCGCCGAGGGCGCAGGCCGGGCCGCGCTGTTGACCGTCGCCGGCCGGATCGCGTCCCGTCGGCTCCGCGAAGACGGCGAGGCCGACCGGCTGCTCGGCGCCGCGACGACCGCCGGAGAGCGCGGGCTCGATCACCACCGGTTCCACGCCGAGGTCCGGTCGACCCTGAACCGCCCGACCGAGCAGGAGCAGTCGCTGCTCGAGGTCGCGCGCCTGTCCACCGGGATCGACCGGGCGGAGGCGTACCTCGAAGCGGCGCTGATCGCCTGGCGCCGGCGCGAGCGCCCGACCGAGGCGGTGGCGTACCTCCGCGAGGGCGCGAAGACGGTGCCGGACGACTACACGTCGCGGGCGCTGCTCCGGGCGCTGCTCCCGACGATCGGCGGGTCCAGCCTGAGCGAGCGGATCGATCTGCTGGACGATCTCGCGCGCCTGTCCGAGGGCGGGATCGCGTCGGACGGGCGGGTCGAGCAGGCCACCCTCGCCGAAGAGGCGAAGCGGCCGGATCAGGTCCGCAAGTCGCTCGAGGCGGCGCTCGAGGCGGAGCCCGGCCACACCACGGCGTTCCAGCGGCTCGAGCGCCTGCTGGCGGACGATCACCCGGCGCGGGCGGCGCTGTACGAGCGCGAGGCGAACCGGCCGGGTCAGCCGGACGCTGGCTGGTGGAAGCTCGCCGCGGCCCGGGCGTGGTTCGCGGCGGGTCGGGGACCGGCCGCGGTCGAGGCGTTCTCGGCGGCGGTCGACGCGGGGTACACGTTCGCCCTGCGCGAGCTCGAGGGCACCTACCTCCGGGTCGGCGCGTTCCGGGAGCTCGAGGACGTGCTGGTGCGCGAGGTCGCCGCCCTGTCGGTCGCCGACGGCCAGGCGTTCGCGCTGTTCCGGCTCGGGTGGCTCCGCGAGATGCAGCTGTCCGACGTGGAGGGCGCGCTCGCGGCGTACCGCCAGGCGGTGGCGCTCGATCCGGCCGCGTCGCCGGCGGCGGACGCGGTGGCGCGCCTGCTCCCCGACGCCGAGCGGACGCTGTTCCTCGGCGAGCGCGCCGCGTCGACCGGTGACGTCTCCGAGCGGCGGGCCCTCGGGCTGCTGCTGGCCGACGTGGCCGAGGCCGCGGGCGACCTCGAGACCGCCCGGGCGCGGTTCGAGTCGGTGGCGACGTCCGGCGAGGGCGCCGAGGCGGAGATCGCCCGCGACGGGCTCGACCGGGTCCTCCAGCGCACGGGCGACGTCCCGGGGCTGGCCCGGCTGCGGCAGACGAGGGCCGAGGCCACGACCGACGTGAACGAGCGGGTCGCGTGGCTGCTCCTCGCGGGCACCGTGCCGGCGAACCGCGCGGTCGCGTTGCCGTTCTGGTTGAAGGCGCTCGACGCCCGTCCGGACCACCCGGTGGCGTTGGCGGCCGTCGCGGTCGCGCTGGAGCTCGAGGAGCGCGGGGCGGAGCTCGCCGCGCGGCTGAAGGCGGCCGGCGACGCGGCGACCGACCCGAAGTTCAAGGCGGCGTACCTGTACCGGGCGGCCCGGGTGTCGTCCGAGCAGGCCGGAGATCCGGGTAGCCCTCCGTACGGCGGCGCGATCGCCGACGTCCGCGCGGCGCTCCTCGCCGCGCCGCGCCTGCGGTCCGCCCGCTGGCTGGCCCGCAAGCTCCACCCGGTGCGCGACCCCTCGGTCGAGGCCGGGCTGTACCGCGACCAGGCCGAGTTCGCGACCGATCCGGACGGCCGCGCGTGGGCCCGGTTCGCCGCAGCGGTCCTCGGTGGGTCTGCGACCGCCACCCGGGCCGACCTCGAGGGGATCCTGGCGGAGCGGGCCGATCACCCGGGCGCGCTCGCGCTGCTCGAGGTGCTGATGGTCGCCGAGCGCGATCAGGCCGGCCTCGTCGCGCTGTACCGTCGGGCGATCGACGCCGCGACCGGTCCGAACGCCTCGCGCCTCGCGACCCGGACCGCCGAGCTGCTGATCGAGACCCGCCACCCCGATGAGGCGATGCTGGTCCTCCGCCGGCTGAAGGGCGTCGACGGCGCGCCGATCCGGGTCGGGGCGCGGCTCGCGCTCCAGATCGGCGCGATGGACCGCGCGATCGAGCTGTTGTCTTCGTCGAACCTCGAGGAGGACCGGGTCGAGCGGGCGCGGCTGCTGACCGCGGCCGGTCGGGCCGCCGACGCGCTCCCGCTGCTGATGGAGCTGCTGACCACGGTGTCCGGTCGGGTCGGGGTCGCGGCGCGGGCCGCGATCGTCGCCCAGCAGCTCGGCGACACCAACGCGATGATCGACGCCTACGCGGCGATCGCGCGGTACGCCACGTCGGTCCCGCTGCGGGCGGCCTACGCGGCGTGGACCGCGCTCCAGCTCGTGACGATCGGCCGGGAAGGCGACGCGCTCGAGCACTGGCTCGCGGCGCTGGATCTGCGGCCCGCGTCGACGATGGCGCTGCTCGGGGCGACCCGCGGGTACGTCGCCCGGAAGGAGCCGAAGCCGGTCGCCGCGTTGTTCGCGAAGTATCGGCCGGACGCGGGTCCGGTCCTCGCCGACGCGCTGGCCCGGGCGGGTGACCGCGACGGGGCGGCGCGGGTCCTCGGGGCCCACGTCGCCGGGCTCGATCCCGCCCCGCCGATCGACACCGCCGCCTGGGGGCAGCGGCTCGCCACCCTGGTCGAGCTCGAGCGGCTCCGGCTCGAGTCCGAGGACTGGCAGGGGGCGTACGACGCGCTGGTCGACCGGCGCGGGCTGTGTCGCAACCCGACCGTCCGGGCGCAGGCCGACGCCACCCGCCGGTGGCTGCTGTCGGAGAAGCTCGCCGACACCGACGCCGCGTGGGAGCTGTACCGGCGCCTGCACGAGGACGCCCCGTACGATCGCCAGGTGACCGACGCGCTCGCGCGGATCGCGTCGACCCGCGGCGAGGTCGCGCTGTCGATCGGATTCCTGCGGGAGCTCGCCGAGTCGTCGTCGGATCGGGCCGAGGCGGCGCGGTACCGCCGACGGATCGGTGACGTCCACGAGCAGGCGGGGCAGGTCGATCCGGCGCGCCAGGCGTACCTCGACGCGCTCGACCACGTTCCTGACGATCGCGAGGCCCTCGACGGGCTCCGGCGGCTGGCCGAGAAGGCGCGCGACTGGCCGGCGCTGGTCGCGGTGCTCCAGCGGGAGGCGAGCTCGGCCGGTCGGGCCCGTCAGATCGAGCTCCGGCGCGAGATCGCCACCGTCACCGAGGATCGGATCAAGGATCCGAAGGTCGCGATCGACGCCTGGCGGGCGCTGCTCGAGCTCGATCCGTCGAACCGGGAGGGCCTCGAGCACCTGCTCGACCTCGCCGAAGACACCCAGGCGTGGGGGATGTTCGTCGAGACCGGCGATCTCCTCGCCCAGCAGACCACCGGCCGCGAGCGCGCCGTCCTGCTGCGGAAGATCGGCGCGGTGTGCCAGGATCGGCTCGGTCGGAACGACGCGGTCCGGTACTACGACCAGGCGGTGTCGATCCAGCCTCCGGATCACGAGGCCGCGGTCCGGCTCGAGGGCCTGGCGCGCAGCCGGGCGGACTGGCCGGCCGTGGTCCGCGCCCTGCGGCTCCAGGCGACGGCGGACGTCGACATCGGGCGGCGGGTCGACGCGCTGCTCAAGGCGGCGCGGATCGAGATCGAGGCGCTCCACGACAAGGAGGCCGGGTCGGCGTGCTATCGCCAGGTGCTCGAGCTGCGCCCGGACAACGAGGTCGCCCTGCGGTTCATGGCGATCCACCTGTTCGAGACGAAGCGGTTCGACGAGGCGCTGCCGGCGTGCGAGCGCCTCGAGCCGATCGTCGAGCGCGACCAGGACCTCGAGGACTTCGACACTCGGATGGAGCTGTCGACGTTCTACTACGACTTCGCCGAGATCCTCCGGTCCCGCGGCGACGACGAGCGCGCCCTGCCGCGGTACGAGCGGGCGCTCGCGCTGAACCCGACCCACCTGCCGACGCTCGAGGCCGTCGGGCCGCTGTACTCGATCGCGAAGCAGTGGTCGAAGGCGGACGTGGTGTACCGGCAGCTCCTGCAGCTGTCGGGCGGCCACGGCGACAAGGCGCGGATCGCCGGGATGTACACCTCGCTCGGGCTGATCGAGCGCGAGCTCGGCTCGACCGACAAGGCGTACAAGCGGTTCACCAAGGCCCTCGAGCTCCACCCGAACCACGTGGGGGCGCTGAAGGGCATGGCGCTGATCCTGGAAGATCGCCAGGATTGGAGCAACCTGCTGAACGTGTACAACAACGTCATCTACCACGCGACCGTCCCCGAGGACGTGGTCGACGCGTACATGACCAAGGGCCGGATCCTCGACGACCAGATGCAGCGCCAGGACAAGGCCGCCCAGCACTACCAGCGGACCCTCGACCTCGATCCGAACCAGCCGGTCGCCCACCTGCGCCTGGCCGAGCTCGCGATGCGACGGGGGGCGTTCAAGGAGGCCGGAGAGCTGGCGGATCGGGCGCTCGGACTCGACGCGGACCTGGTCCAGTCGATGCGGCCGCTGCTGCTGGTGATCCGCGCCGCGGCCTGGCACGACGCGGGTCGGACGCCCGAGGCCGAGCGGTGCCTGCGGGAGGCGCGGATGATCGACGCGTCGCTCGTCGGGCAGCTCGGCGAGTCGCCGCTCCAGGACCTCGAGCGCCTCCGGTCGGTGATCCAGGAGCGATTGCCCCGCTGACCGGCCGGGATCGAGGTACACTGCGGCGCGCGCGATTGGGCCCCGCGCGGGATGGGCACAGCGCGGGGGGCGCCATGATCCGGACGGGTGGTTGGTTCGCGGTGGTGATCGGGCTCGGAGCAGGGTGCTCCGAGACGGGGATCCAGGCCCTCGACAAGGCGCCGCTCGAGGGGGACACCGCCGAGCCCGTGCCGGACGACACCACCCCGCCGACCACACCGACGACGCCCACCACGCCGACGACGCCGACCACCACGCCGACGACGACGACGACGACCACCACCCCGCCGACCACGCCGACCACGACCACCACGACCACGGTCCCGCCGGCCGAGCCGGTCGCGGACGCGGGTCCGGATCTGGCGGGCGCGGTCGGGGATCTCCGGACCGCGGACGGGTCGGCGTCGTACGATCCGGGCGGGTTCGTGCCGCTGGTGTACGACTGGAAGATCGTGTCGAGCCCGGCGGGGTCGCTCGCGGCGTTGTCGGCGACGGACACCCCGACGGTCGACCTCGTGCCGGACCGCGACGGGACGTACGAGCTCGAGCTGACCGTCCAGAACACGCTGGGCCTGTGGGACTCGACCCCGGATCGGATGACGATCGTGGCGGATCCGGCCCCGCCGGTCGCCGACGCCGGCCCGGACCAGACGTTCGAGCCGCTCGACGTGATCGCGCTCGACGGCACGGCGTCGTACGATCCCGGCGGGTACGAGCCGCTGACCTACGCGTGGACCCTGGTGAGCAAGCCGCTGAACTCGACCGCGGCCCTCGACGACCCCACCTCGCCGATCCCGCAGTTCCTCGCGGACCTCGCCGGCGACTACGTGTTCGAGCTGTCGGTCACCAACACCATCGGCCTGACCGACCCGACGCCGGACCAGGTGGTGATCACCACCACCCCCGCCGACGGGTTCTACGTCGAGCTGTCGTGGGCGACGAAGGGCGACCTCGACCTGCACCTGCTGAACTCGTCCGCCAACTCGATCTTCGACTGCCCGAACGACTGCAACTACGACCGCCCGAACCCGGACTGGGGCGCGGCCGGCGCGGCCGACGATCCGTCGCTCGACGAGGACACGATCCCCGGCGTGAGCGGGTCCGGGCCGGAGATCATCACGATCACCGCGCCCGTCACCGACGTGTACACCGTGATGGTTCACTACTACGGGAAGAACGGCGGGGCGTCGTGCACGAACTGCCCGGACGCCGACGCCACCGTCAACATCTACCTCGGCGGCGTGCTCGCCTACTCGGCGCTGTACACCCTGTTCGAGGACGACGACGTGTGGGAGGTCGCGACGATCGATTGGCCGTCCGGGCTGATCACCCCGATCGACGTGATGTCGTCGACCAACCGCCAGGTCTGCTACTGATGCGCCTCACCCCCCTCCCGTGGGTCGCGGTGCTCGCCGGCTGCATCGGCGACGGCAAGGACACCACGTTCGAGCCGCCGATGGTCCCGCCGAACGACACCAGCACGACGTTCGAGCCGCCGATGGACCCGCCGGACAGCGGCACCACGTTCGAGCCGCCGATGTCCTCCCCGCCCGACACCGCAGACGCTGCGGACACCGGCGGGGAGACGATGGGGGCCGACTCGGGCTGGGTGGCGGCGAGGTCTTGGGTTTCACTGGGGTCATTGCGGAGGTTGAAGAGTTCGGCCTTGGGTGCTGTGCGCTTCTCTTTCTTCGACT
>JBEBJW010000384.1:0-6538 GCA_040079715.1 Myxococcota bacterium
ATCGACCCCTGGTTCTACCTGCGCGACGTGCTCGATCGGCTGCTCGATCACCCGGCGAACCGGGTGGTCGAACTCACGCCGAAGCACTGGCGGGCATCGCGGTCAGATCACCCGGCGAGTGCGGGCTGACGAGCGCCGTTCCCCGTGTACCGTTCAGCAAGCACCCCTGCTCGGTGCCTTGACGGCTACTACAGGATCGCTCCACCCCGTGCGACTTCCGGATCCGAGGGTGATGATGAGGGTGTAGGAGGCGACATGACGTGGTTCATTGAGGAAGAGCGTGAGCTGGTGGTCATTGAGCACTACGTGGAGCTGGTTCACGTCGGCTTCATCGATCTGTTTGACTCCGAGGTCATCGATGAGTGGAGGATGGGTTCGACGAGTGGTGGCTGCTCGAGACCTGAAGCAGAAAGAGCCCGTGTTCCACGGACCATCCGGAGACACAGGCTCAGTTTTTTTCCGCACTACCGTTCCTGAACGCAGACGACCCACGGGTCGTGCTGCTGCACCACGATGTTCGCCTTGGGGATGTGGATGGGACGCTGTCCCTCCACGGTCACGTAGACGTCGTCCTGGTCTCCTGCGATGGCCTTGACCTCGTCCGACGGGCGCTCGTCAGGGTCGATCATGATTCGACCGGACGAGATCGTCATCGTTCCGTGCACAACGCCCCTGGAACTCACGTGCTTGCTCTTCCGGGGCGTGATCTGCACGGTGCCCCGAACTTCCACCATCTTGGCACCGAAACCGGTGCCCCCGATCTCGATCGTCACATTGCTCATGGGGGTGAACCTCCACGATCAGGCTATCGAATCGTGCGGCCAGAATTTGTCCGGCTCCGGTAAGAGTCGTTTCCAAGGCCGGTCAGGGCTTGATACTCTCTAAGCTCTCCACGACCTCCGCGGATCCGTCGCTGACCGTATCCACGCGGTGATGGCATCTAGCTGGCCGCATGAGTGCGCCCGAGGGAGGGAAGGAGGGTGCACACGCCTGCCGCGACACCCTGGTCCAAGCTGATCGACGAGCAGGAGGCCTCCGGCCTGTCCGTGAGGGACTTCGCCGCTCCCTGCAAGGTATCGACCCCTCGTTGTGCTCGATCGCTTGCTCGGTGACCGATCACTCCACAGACCTTGCCGTGTTCGCACTCGTAGCGGCGGAGATCGCCGCCGTGCGTATCACCGGCGGAACGCGCAGAGGTGCGCACCTGCTTCTCCCGCCTTGCGGCGGTGTGCGGCATACCGTACGCTCGGCTCGGAGGTGCGAGTGGCGCTGCTCGGTGGCCTGACAGTCAAGGAGGCAGAGGAGACTCTGGGACATCGTCTGATTCCACTCATCGTAGCCATCACGGATCGCGCCGAAAAGACCGTGAAGGCAAAGCTCAACAAGGCAGCGCGGCACACACGGGTCGCGAGTGTCTTTGCGGACGTGTGGGCAGAGTCCGAGCAGTCCGAGCTGGGCTGCTACAGTGTCGTACTGGCGCGGATGTTGGACGCGGCCGAGGACCTTCCGGGCGTCACGGGCCTCAGCCACCGCGCCGTGGTCCGCCGATTGAATAGGGCGAACGGTCACAGCCTGTTGAAGAACGTGTTCCGGGACAACTGGCCCGACGATGCGGATCGGCTTCTCGACGACGGATTCGGTGGATTCGGCGATATGACCGCCGGGTTCGTGCGGCGGCTGAATTTGGTGAGCGAGCTGGCCGAAGCCCTGGGAAGGAACGCGTCGGAGATCGCCAAGGTGCTGGAGGGAGCTCATGGAAACACCCGAATTCGGCGCGTGTTTGCCGTGGTCAGCACTACGGACACGTTGGCCGAGGACCTCCACCCCACCCCGTCGGGCCCTCCGTCGTCTCCGATCCCCGTCAGTCCGTCCGTGCACGTGCCGCCGATTCCGCAAGCACTGATCAAGGCCGCTCGGACCGACCGTCTCGTGCTGTTCGTGGGGGCCGGCGTCTCGGCCGCGGCGGGCCTTCCCTCTTGGAGTGGCCTGATCAAGGAGATCCGGGACAGGTCGGGGGTCGCGCTGGACGGGGAGGATGAGGGGGAACTCAACGACCTCGTGGCCGAAGGTGCCCTGGTCTCTGCGCTCACGCTCTTGAAGGGGCTGGTCGGCCAGAATGTGTTCGGAGACTTGGTCGCCATCCTGCTCGACGACAAAGGTCGCGAGATCCCGGTGGTGGCGGAGGCGATTGCTGACCTCGGACCACACCTGTGGTGCGTCATCACCACGAATCTCGACCGCATTTTGGCTCGCGCATTCGCGGGATCGTGGGAGGAGCTCATCTCGGCTCCGGCAGGCGTGGTTCAACACCACACGGGCTACATTCTGAAGCTTCACGGAACGCTTTCTAGCCGGCATAGCTGGGTTTTGACCAGGGACCAGTACGACGGCGCACTGTACCGCAACCCGAGCGGCCGCGATGCGATGAAGACGCTCTTTCGGAGCTGCACAATCCTGTTTGTCGGGTACGGCCTGAAGGATCAGGATTTCGACCCGTTGCTCCAAGAGATGCGTGCGCTGTGGAGCGATCAGCCCGCCCAGCACTACGCCCTGCTCGCGGAGGTGCCGAAGGCCAAGCAGCGCCTCACCGACCTGCGCGCAGCTGGTGTGGAACCGATCCTGTACAAGAACACGGATGGACAGCACCAATCGGTTGCCGCGTTCCTCTCCAGCCTCCACGCGAGCATTTCCAGCACTGGTTCGTGACCTGTCGAGCGCGGGTCGATCCTCTGCCCAGCTTCGCCACAACCACGAGATCCGTCCAGTATTCTGCAAGTACAGGTCGACGTCCTCTTGGGTCGTCCAAGCCCGGTGGCGGGATCGCAACGGCTGCAACCGCCCGCAAGGCGCCCTCAGCGCGTAGCGTGGCCACTGGTGGGAGAACGGTCTGCGAAGAACCTCCTGACCTCCGCCTCGGACGGAGCCGCCCCGAGCGAGCAACGGGCCGGGTCGGTGGTAGGCGCAGCGAGCGAGCAGGTACTGGGCGACCACCGCCTCGGGCGGACCGGTCGCGTGCGCGACGAGGGTCCCGTACGGATCGTGGCCGGTGGCCTCCCAGGTGGCCGCCAACGCCCTCGAGGCGACGCGCGTCGCGGCGCCCAGGTCCAGCCGCTCGTCCACCGCACACCGCTCGACCGTGCAGACGCCGGCGTCCAGTGGGGGCGGATCACCGGACGACCAGGATCTCGTCGTACCGCGGAGGTGGCAATCTCCGATCTTGAGTTCCTTCGTCGTGAGCGGCAGCGCCCATGGGCCGGCCGAGCAGTCCTCGAACCCAAGGTGGGCGTGGTACCGCGTGGTCTGGTACGGCAGCGCTGCGAGCACGTCGGGGAGCCCAGCAGCGCGCAGCTCGCCCTCGACGAACGACCACTCGGGTCGCACGGTGTAGACCCGCTCCCAGAACCGCCAGGAGCGCTCGTGCGCCTCGACCAGCGCCGCCACGCGCTCGGCATCGGGCGCGGCGCCGCCCCACGTCGCGAGCTCCCGCTGCACGGCCCGGACGGTTCGCGGGTCGGCCGGGCCCGCGGCCGACCCATAGAACTCGTACCCGACGTCCACGAACCGGGACTCCTCGTTGGTGCGAGCGCACCCCACCAGCGCGAGCAGCGCGGTCATCACAGCTGCCAGTCCGTCGGTGCGAGGTACTGCGACGTCATCTGAGCGAGCGCCTCCCACAACGTGACGTAGTGCGCCGGCAGCACGTCTTTCCCGTTGGCCATCACGCTGGTGCTGTCCACGTTCACCGGTCGGCGCCGGACCGACGGGTCAGCGCTTCCTGCTCCGGGCTCATCCCGTGCCCTCCTCACCCGCTCCACGGTACTCGTCGTCGAGGCCCAGCATGTGACCGACCTCGCGCGACATCATGTCGAGCGGCAGGCTGGTGAGACCCGCCTTGACCAGGAACGGCGCGGTGGACCCGCGAGCGTTCGTACCGATGTCGATCTCGGAGTTCGGCCCGTACGCTGCACCGACCGGACCTGGATCGGTCGAGGGTCCGGTCACCACCTGTTGCTCAGTTCGGAGCTGGTACCTGCTCACCGGCCCTCCCGCGGGCTCACTCAGCAAGTCCGGCGCCACCGAAACAAGGCGTTCGCACGTTGTCCGCCGACGGACGGCCGTCACCCGAAGGGGGCGGCAGGGAGGTGTGAGGCCAGAAGCGACAGGGTCCTCGGGTGACGGACGTCCCGTTCGACGTCCGTCACGCCCACTCGGACTGCAAGATACCTTCCCCTGTGTGGGGAGCTGATGGTCGTGCTCACGACGACCGAGGCTGCGGCGCTCACCGGCCTCGACGCGCGCACGGTCCGCGAGGACCTCGAACACGGCATCCTCGAGGTGGGCTCGCCGCCCCGATTCGCCGAGGGGGCGCTGGTGTATCTCCGCGCCTGTGCGACGTTCACCCTCCACCTCCGGCGCGTCGGACCGCAAACGCCTGTACCTGGCCGTGGCCCGCGCCCTCGGCCAGGGCAGCGAGCACCTCGACCTCGGTGCGGGCTGGACGCTCGACCTCGGTGGGCTGTCCCGCGACCTGCACGACCGCATCGCCGCGTTCGAAGCCTGGCGCGGGTCGCTCGTGGTTCGGGACGACATCCTGGGTGGCGAGCCCGTGTTCGCCAGCTCGCGCCTGGCCGTGCGCCAGGTCGGCCAGATGCTGATTCGGGGCGCCGATCCGGCCCGCGGCGAATCCCGCCGTACAGCGTGACCCGCGGCATCTGGAGCTCCTTGGCGAGGTCGTGGAGCGCCCACTCGTGTTCCTGGAGGCCGTCCAGCTTACGGGCTACGTCCAGCAGCCCGTGTCGCTCCGGCTCGGCTCCCGATCGACCGCTCAGGGAAGGTCGAGGGCGACGATGACCCCATCGGGGCTCACCACGAACAGGACGCCGTCCTCGACCGCCGGGCGGGTATCGAGACTCAGGCCCGTGTCGTACGTGAACACCACGGCCCCGGTCGCCGCGTCCAGGGCGTGCAACACACCGTCCACCGACGCGACGTAGACCACGCTGCCCTCTACGGTGACCCCGCCGTCCACCGAGCTCGCGGCGTCGTAACTCCACACGAGGCCTCCGGTCTGCACGTCGAGCGCTGCCACCATGCCCGACGAGCTGCCTGCGATCACGTCGGTCTCGGTGGTGCCGAGCGGCTCCGAGATCACCCCTGTCACCGGCCAGCTCCAACGCTCGACCGAGAATGCTCCCAACTCGAAGCCGCGCAGGACGTCGTCCTCGCCCGCTCCGACCGCCACGCCGTCGACCACGACCGGCCTCACCCGGTAGTCCGACCCGAGGTCGGCCGCGCCGTACCTCGTGTCGTCGATGGCCTCCAGGAGCATCCCGTCGGTGAACAGCGCCGAGGAGTTCAGGGCCACCACGAACCCGTCGGGGGTTCGGATCGGCGCGGAGATCTCGGCGATGTCCTGCTGATACAGGAACAACGAGTAGAAGTCGCAGTCGGCGACCGTGCTCACCAGCTCGCACAGTTGGACCTCGGACGCGTTCGCGATTCCGATCCCGTCGCGGTCGGCGCCGAAGCTCATCGGGAACACCTGCTCGTCGAGCAGCGGGCCGGCGTCGTCGCCATCGGTCGCGTCCCACCGGTGTGCCGTTCCCGAGCTGTCCTGGACTACCACGACCTGGGGTGTCGCCACGATCTCCGACAGCACGAGCGTCTCCCTGCGCCACACCTCCCCGCCGTCGTCCATGGCCAGCGCCTGCAGCGACCGCTCGTCGGATCCGACGTAGACGTGGTCTCCGGCCGCTACCGGCGGAAACGACACGTCCCGCTGCAGGTCCACCCGCCAGCGCTCGACCGGCCCCGGCGGCGGGATCGTCCCGGTGTCGGTGTCGACGTCGGCATCGGCGTCCGCATCCGCGTCCGCGTCCGCGTCCGCGTCCGCGTCCACACCTTCCGAGTCGGGTACACCATCGACGTCCTGCGGGCGACAGCCAAACACCACCACGAGCCACATCGGCATCCGTTCACCTCTTTCCGAAGATTGTACGTTGACCGCTGCGCTTCACCGTCACGCAGCCTCCGCGCCTCCCAAGCAAGCCCCGTCCCGGCGAAAAGACGGGATTGGCTCGTTCGTCGGTGACGGACGTCCGTCAGCTGCAGCGGACTCGGACTGCCACGATCGTTTCCGGGAGCCACTCTCTGGGGTGACGGACGTCGTGGGGTGTCCGTCGGCGCCTTCGTTTCGACGCTTCCCACCGTTGGCGTGGAAGCTGCTATCGCTGGGTCGAGGCGGTTCGGGGCCGTTTTCCTCCAGCGCCAGTCTTCGGCGTGAGCTCGACCAATCGGTTCGCCGGCTGATCGAGCAGCCGAACCGGGCGCAAGCACCCGCGACCATCGGAGCGGATAGGACCGGCGTCGGAGGTCCCATGCTCGTTGCGCTCGCGCTCGCCTGCCACCGCGACGGAGTCGACGACCCGCCCGCTCCCGGGCCCCAGACGACCACCTCGTACGTCACGCCCGCCGGCGTCGAGAACGTCTTGCTGGTGGTGCTCGACGATCTCGGCGTCGAAGACCTCGCCACCTACGG
>JBEBJW010000385.1:0-6534 GCA_040079715.1 Myxococcota bacterium
GCCCGAACCAGTGGTGCCCGGTGGTCCAGCCGGGGGTCGCGCCAGGCAGCCCGCCGCGCGAGCTGCCGCTCGACGTGGTCGTCACCGTCCACCGGCAGACCGGGTTCGCCGAGGAGCTGCAGGCGGGCGGCGTCACCAACCGGGTCCCGGTGTACGACGCCGGCGTGCCCTACGCCTCCGGCCGGGCGATCGTGGTGCAGCGGCCGGTGGGGACGGTGCCGGTGGTCCCGGTCGAGGCGATCGGCCCGGCGAACCAGGCCGTCCGCGGGCAGGTCCAGCTGATCGGCGCGGACGGCGGGTGGCGGTCGGTCGGGTACGACGGGCGGTACCGGGCGGTCGAGGTCGCGTCCGGGGACCTGCGCGTGCTGACGCTCGATCTCGCCGCGCCGCAGATCGCCGCGGTCACGGCCGACGACCCGGTCGCGTGGGTCAGCAAGGACCTCGCCGCGTGGCTCGGGGGCGATCCGGGGAGCCTGTTCGGGCTGGTGGCGTGGGGACGGTCCGAGTTCCACCCGCCGGTGGCGGCGTCGTTCGCGCCGGTCGCCCGCGGCGGCGCGCAGTGGTCGGTCGCCGGCACCGATCGCCTCGAGGTCGGGGTGACCCGCGACGGCGATCGGATCCGGGTCGCGATCGCGTGGCGCGCAGCGCCGTGGCGAGGATCCTCGGCAGACCCGGTCGCCCAGAAGGCCGCGCTCGCCGCCTCGGTCGAGTAGCCCCGGCAAAGCAACACCGGTCGAGTAGCGCCGCTACGAGCAGCGCAGCTCACTCCTCGCGGACGTCGACCTTGCCGTCACCGTCGGTGTCGCGCCCGGTGCGGACGACCTCGCCGGTGAGCGAGAACCGCTCCCACACGTCGATCTTTCCGTCGCCGTCCTCGTCGCGCTCCTTGCGATCGAGGTGCATCGCGCCGTCTTCGCTGCGGATGTAGTACTTGAACACGTTCGGCTTGCCGTCCGAGTCGGTGTCGTACTCGGACATCACCCGGACGCCCTTCTGGTAGTGGTCGGTCCAGTCGAACGCGCCGTCGTAGTCGGAGTCCATCTCCTCGCGCTCGAGGTTCCCGTCCTCGTCGAAGAACGACACCACGTCGATCTTGCCGTCTCGGTTGAGGTCGAGCTCCTTCCGGACCAGCAGCCGCGGCGCGTCGGCCCGCTCCCGGTAGAAGTTCTTGATGTCCGGCGCCCCGTCGGCGTCGAGGTCGATGTCCTGGCCGACCAGGCCCTCCTCGTTCTTCTCCCGCTCGGACACGCGGTTGACGTAGGCCTCGTCTGCCAGGCTCTTCGGCTTCTTCGCGCAGCCTGCCACCAGGACAAGGCCGATCCACCAGGAAACACGCATCGGGGAACCTCGATTCGTCGTCGGGGCGATCTTACCCTTCGGCGGTCGCGCGGCCAACGTCGCGGTCCACTCCCGGTTACCTTGTGCGGACCTGCGGGGGACATGTGGCGTTGCCGCGGCTGATCATCGTGGACGACGAGCCGGTCGTCCTGAACCTCCTGGCGACGGTGTTTCAGGACGAGCCTGGCATCGAGGTCGTCCGGTGCCCCGACGGGCGGTCCGCGCTCGAAGCGATGGCCGGCGGCGTCGACGTGCTGCTCACCGACAAGAACCTGCCGGACGTGAACGGGCTCGAGCTGGCGCGGCGCGTGCGCGAGTTCACCGCCGACGCCGAGGTGATCGTCCTGACGGGCTACGCGTCGCTCGACACGGCGCTCGCGGCGTTCGAGCTCGACGTGTTCGACTACCTCGTCAAGCCGCCGAAGGACATCTTCGAGATCAAGCGCAAGGTCCGGCGCGCGTTCGACAAGCAGCGGATGACCCGCGAGAACCGCGGGCTGATGGCCGATCTGCGCGATCGGAACGCGGCGCTCGAGGGCGCCCTCCGCGAGCTCAAGGATGTGCAGGCGGAGCTGATCCAGTCCGAGAAGCTCGCCGGGATCGGCACGCTCGCCGCCGGGATCGCGCACGAGATCTCGAGCCCGCTGTTCGGGGTGATGGGCCTCGCCGAGGCGATCCTCGAGGAAGACGATCTCGAGCTGATCCGCGGCTACGCGACCGAGATCGTCGACTACGCGCGCGGGATCAAGGACATCGTGGTCCAGCTGTCCGGGTACTCGCGGTCGGCCGAGTCCGAGTACCACACCACCGTCGACCTGCCGCGGGTGATCGAAGACGCGGTCAAGCTCGTGGTCCGGTCGGTGTCGTTCGATCCGTCCCGGGTGACGACCACGATCGAGGGCCCGCTGTACGTGAACGCGCGCACGAGCGAGGTCCAGCAGGTGTTCGTCAACCTGGTGAAGAACGCGGTCGAGGCCCTGGTGGAGCGGTACGGCGCCGCCACCGACCACCCGTTCCCCGGCCAGGTCACCGTCCGCGCCGGCCGGACCGACAAGCACGTGTGGGCCTCGGTCTCGGACAACGGCCCCGGGATCCCGAAGGACCGGCAGTCGGCGATCTTCGATCCGTTCTACACGACCAAGCCGCCCGGCCGCGGGACCGGCCTCGGGCTGAACATCGTGTACCGGATCCTCACGAAGTACCGCGGGCAGATCACCGTCGAGAGCACCGAGGGGCAGGGGACCACGTTCCACGTCCGGTTCCCGAACGACGACGGCTCCGACTTCGACGCTGGCGAATCCGACGCTGGCGAGCCGGAGTAGCGGGGTGCGGCTGTGGGTCCGCCTGACCCTCGCGATGGCGGTGCTCGCCGTCGTGCCGGTCGTGCTGGTCGGGCTGTCGGCGATCGAGATCGCCACCCGGCGCGCCGAGGAGTCGAGCGTCGAGCGGCTCAGGCGGGAGGCCACGCTCCACGCCGAGCTCGTCGACCGGTGGGTCCACGATCAGGCGCCGCTGGTGCTCGGGTTCCCCCAGCTGTACGCCGGCCGGTTCGGCGAGCTGTCGTCCGAGGCCCAGCAGAAGTTCCCGCGGATGGTGTACCGGCTGATGCCGTCGGCGGTGACGGTGGTGTTGGTCGACGGCACCGGCGCGGCGGTGGTCGACCCGACGTACTCGACCGAGCCCGGGGGAGAGCGCACCCCGTCGAGCCCGGCCCGGGCCCGCGAGCTGATCGAGCGGCTGCCGCTGGCGGCGGTCCTCGCCGAGCCGAGCGTGGTCCACACGGGAGCCGCCTGGCTGCCGGCCGGGACCGGGAGCCGACCGTCGCTCCCGGTGGCGGTGCTGGCGGCGGGCGGGCCCACCCCGGCGGACCAGCGGATCCTCGGGGTCGAGGTCGCGCTCGAGATCACCGACCACCTCGCGTCCGCGAGCTCGGATCGGCACGCGGTGGCCCTGCTCGACGCGGCCGGATCGGCGCTGGTGGGCGGCGGGCCGCTGGTCGAGCCGGATCGGCTGCGGGCGCTGCTCGGCACCGACCAACGGATCGACTTCCGGCTCGACGCGGACACCGCCGCCGGCGAGATCCGGGGCTCGGTGGCGCCGGTCGGGGCCACCGGCTGGTCGGTGGTGGTGGCCGAGCCCGCCAGCGTGGTCCTCGCGCCGGCGGTCGAGATCCGGCGCCGGATGCTGCCCCAGCTCGCGCTCGCGATCGGGAGCGCGATCGTGCTCGCCTTGCTGGTCGCGAGCTCGCTGTCCCGGCCGGTCGAGCTCCTGCGCGACGCCACGCTCGAGCTGGCGGCGGGGCGGCTCGGGGTCCACGCCCACGTGCGCCGGAGCGACGAGATCGGCGATCTGGCCCGCGCGTTCGACCACATGTCCGACCGGCTCGAGACCAGCCGCCGGGAGATCGCCGACCAGCAAGGCGAGCACGATCGAGGCGTTCAACCGTGAGCTCCAGGGGCGGGTCGACGCGCGGACCCGCGAGCTCAGCGACGCCCAGGAGGAGCTGGTCCGCAGCGGTCAGCTCGCCGCGGTGGCCGAGCTCGGCGCCGGGCTCGCGCACGAGCTGAACAACCCGCTCGCCGCGGTGCTCGGGCTCGCGCAGGTGCTCCGGAGCCGGCATCGGGAGGGGAACCCCGGCGAGGACGCCCTGCTCGACGACCTCGAGGCCCAGGCCGGCCGGTGCCGCGAGGTGGTGGCGACGATGCTCCGGGTGCAGACCCTGGAGGTGGACCCGACCGACGTGCCCGTGGTACAGCTTACCGACGTGCTGCACCAGGTCCGCGGACTGGTGGGTGGGCCGTTCCGCCAGCGGGGAGTGCAGTTGGACGTGACCGAACCGGACCCCGAGCTACGGGTGCGGATCGATCCGGTGCACGGCAGCCGGATCCTCGCCCAGATCCTCAACGCGCTCCGCGCGGGCCTCGAGCCCGGCTCCGCGGTCACGATCGACGCCGAGCGCGACGGTGACAACGTCCTCGTCCGACTGATCCCGGATCGGCCGGTCGCCGCCCACCCGGACCGGCGCGACGACTGGCTCGCGAGCGGACACGGGCTGTGGGTGGCCCGACAGCTGCTGGCGCGCCTCGGCGGCCGGCTCGACGTGGACCCGCACGACACGGTCGGGGGCCCGGTGTGGGGCGTGACGCTCCCGGGGGCCTGAGATGCGGCGGGTGCTGGTCGGACTGCTCGCAGCGGTGGTCGTGGTCGCGATGGTGACCGCGCTGTGGCGGTACGTCCGCGCCGAGTCGCCCCACGGCCAGCTCGAGCTGACCGAGATCGACGGCGAGGTCCAGGTCCAGCGCGCGGTCGGGGACGCCGCCGCCGCTCGACCGGGCCAGATCCTCCACGCCGACGACCGCGTGTCCACCGGCGCCGCCGGCCGGGCGGTCCTGTCGCTCGGGCGCGACACCCACATCCGCGTCGGGCCGACGTCGTCGCTCCAGGTGGTGGCCGTCGACGAGGCCGGGGTGTCGCTCGAGCTCGAGAACGGCGCGTTGCAGGCCACGGTCCGACCGGAGGCCGGGGCGGTCCGGGTCAACAGCCGCGGCCGGGCGGTGCTCGCGACCAGCGGCGAGTTCGCGGTCGGGGTGTCGGACGACATCCTCCAGGTCAGCGCCACCCGCGGCTCGCTGTCGCTGTCCGGCGTCGACCAGACCCGGCTCGAGGAGGGCCAGCAGGCCACCGTCGTCGATCGGCACGCCGAGGTGGGAGCGGTCCCGGAAGAGCTCCTGCTCGCGGTCGACTGGCCGCAGGAGGCCCGCACCCGGTCCGAGCTGACGACCGTGACCGGCACCACCCAGCCCGGCGCCCGGGTCACCCTGTCCGGCGCGTTCGGGGAGCGCACGGTCACCGCGAACGCCGAGGGCCGGTTCGTCGCCGAGGTCCCGCTCGCCGAGGGCGACAACCCGGTCGAGTTCGAAGCGGTCGACATCCTCGGGCGGCAGACCACGGTCGAGGGCGCGCTGCCGACCCGCGACACGCAAGGGCCGAGCTTCCGGGGCGGCGTCGACTACGGTGGCCGGTGATCGCGGCGTTCGTCCTGTGGTTCTGTGGTATCGCCACCGCGGCTCCGGAGGTGGTGATCGCCGACGGTCCGCTCCGTCCGGGCCGCGCCGCCACCCTCGAGGTCGGCGAGCCGCCGGTGGCCGGGGTCCGAGTCCCTGCACCCGCGGTGGTGGTCCGGGGGGCGACGCTCCGCGGGCCGACCGAGCTCCGGCCCGGCGTGTGGCAGTGGCCGCTGGTGCCCGCGCTCGACGCGTCCGAGGTGGTGGTCGAGCTCGGGGCGAGCCGGTGGTCGTTCCCGAGCGCGCCGCCCCCGCCCACCTCCCTCGTCGCGCCGGCGTCGGTCGACGCGACGGTCCGCGGCGATCCCGTGTCGTTCGTGGTGACGGCCGACGGGCCGCTCCCGGTCGACGCGCTCGAGGTGGTGACCGCCGAGGGCCAGATCGTCGGGCTGACGCCGGTGGCCGGCGCGGACGGTGCCGCCGACGGGGTCGAGGTCACGGTCCGGCTCGAGGACGGCGCGTTCCCGCGGTGGGTGCCGGTCGCGATCCGGGACCAGCGGCACGACGAGCAGCCTGCGTGGACCGTGATCCGCGTCCGGGCCCGCCCCCGGATCCCGCTGGTGGCCGAGGCCGGCGCGAAGCTCACGCTGAAGATCGGCTCGCGGACGTACGGTCCGTTCGTGGCCGCCCGCGACGGCGCGCTCGACGCGCGGGTCGACCAATACCCGGGCGAGACCTCCGCGACCGCGATCCTGGTCGACGACCTCGGCAACGAGACCCGGACCGAGGTCCCGCTGGTGTCCCAGAGCACCCCGGCGCTGCTGGCGGTCCCGGCGGGCGAGCTGTTGCCGGGTCGGCCGCCGCCGAGCGTGTACCTGCTGGCGATCGGGACCGACGGCGCGCCTCCGTCCGCTGCGCCCGGCTGTCGGACCCCCGCGGCGGAGCTCCCGGTGGTGCCGGTCCCGCAAGGCGGGGGTCGATACGTGGTGCCGTTCCCGCCGCTGCCGGATCCGTCGGACGTGCGGGTGGCGTGCACCCTCGGCGCCGCGTCGACCGCGTTCCGGATCGGGGTCGCGTCGGGGGTCGCGTCGCGGCTGTCGATCCGGGTGTGGCCGGACGAGCTGCTGGCGGACTTCGCGGTCGCCGAGCTGTCGGTGGTCCTCGACGACACCCGCGGCGAGCGGCTCCCGAT
>JBEBJW010000386.1:0-6528 GCA_040079715.1 Myxococcota bacterium
TGCGGCGCTGGGCGAGCGACCCGCGGCGGGGGCGCGACCGGCGGGGGCGACGGCGAGACGGGATCCGGCGCGGAGACCGGGGCCGGCGCCGGTACAGGCCCGAGGTCCCGCGGGGCGCTCGAGCGGTCGAGCGGGAGATTGGGCGCGTCGACCGTCACCGGCGTCGGGCGGGTCTCGGCCTCGCGCAGCGACCGCTCGGTGATCGGCGGGACCACGCCGTGGTTCGCGTCAGGCGACACGAACAGCCAGGCGAGCGTGGCGCTCGTCGCGCCGCCCACCACCAGGATCGCGACCATCACGACCGCGAGGGCGGACAGCGCGAGCCCGCGCGTGCCGGCGCGCTGGGCGATCGACGCGATCACCGCCGCCGCCTCCGACGGGAGGGCGGCCAGCCCCGAGCGGTCGAGCGGGAAGAACGCGGCCCACCGGTCCGGACCACCCGGGGCCGGGGCCGGGGTCGCCGGCGGTGCGTCGCCGTCGAGCGCCGCCCGGAGGGCGAAGTCGAGCGCCAGAGCGGACCGGAACCGGTTCTCCGGCTGCTTCTCGAGGCACTTCATCACCACGGCCTCGATCGCCGGCGGCACCTCGAACGACAGCTCGAGCGACGAGAACGCCGGCACCGGGCTCCGCATGTGCGCGATCAGGATCCCGGCCCCGCGCTTGCCCTCGAACGGCATCCGCCCGGTCAGCAGGCGGTACATCAGCATCCCGAGGGCGTACAGGTCGGACTCGATCCGCGCCGACTCGCCGTTGCACTGCTCGGGCGACATGTAGTGCGGCGTGCCGAGCAGGGTGCCGTCGTTGGTCACGTCGGCGCTGCCGTTCCAGTCCTTGGCGAGGCCGAAGTCGACGAGGCGCACCCGGCGCGGATCGTCACCGGCGAGGATCACGTTCGCCGGCTTGAGGTCGCGGTGGACCACCCCGTTCGAGTGCGCGTGGCCGAGCGCGCTGCACAGCTGGCGGGCGATCGCGACCACGTCCTCGACCGGCAGGTGCCCCTCGGTCCGCAGGATCTTCGCGAGGGTCGACCCCTCGACGTAGTCCATCGCGAGCCAGCCCTCGTCGTCGAACCCGAACTCGTGGACCTTGACGATGTTCGGGTGGGACAGCCGCGCCAGCGCCTCGACCTCCCGCCGGAACCGGAGCTGGTACTCCTCGAGCATCGCGGGGTCATCTTCGGCGGGCAGCAGCAGCTTCAGCGCGACCCGCTTGCCGTCCGACAGGCGCACCGCCTCGTACACCCGCCCCATCATCCCGTTCGCGATCCGCTGGACCAGCCGGTACGGCCCGATCGTGGCCCCGGCGACCGGCGACAGGCCGAGCATCGGCGTGGTGGGCGGCGGGGTGTGGCCGGCGGCGCTCGCCCATTGCGGCTCGGGCTCGAGCGGATCGTCGATCAGGGCGGGCGGAGGGATCTTCGGCCGGGCGGCGGACAGCCGGGCGACCCACTCGGCCACGGCAGCGTGGGTCACCGCGGCGGGGGTGACGGCACCGGACCCCTCGACCACCGCCTGGTCCATCCAGGTGTCGAGCTCGTCCGCCAGGGACGACAGCCGCCGGATCGCTCCCGCGGCCGTCCGGGCGGTGAGCGCGGCGAGCGGCGACTCCGGACCGGACAGGCGATCGAGCCACCGCCCGAGCTCGATCACCAGCGCGGCCTCGTCCATCTTCGGCCCCGCGACGACCTCGCCGAGGTGCCCGAGCACGACGTGACCGTCCGGTGCGACCCGGGCGTCGACGAACCCGGCCGCCGGCAGCGACGTCGCCTGCTTGACGACCTCGCGCAGCGACGCCGCCGCCTCGGCCACGATCCGGGCCGCGACCGCGGGCGACGCGAGGTGCGGCTCGGCGCGCACCGTGTCCCACAGCTCCTTCAGCGTCGGCGTGTCTGCCGCGGCGAAGGCGACCCAGGTCCGCCGATCGTCGACCCCGCTGGCGAGGTACGCGCACACGCCTTCGATCTGCAGGGCCTCGCGCTCGGCGAGCCGCCGCAGCACCGTCAGCCGACCGGACGCGGGCACCGGCGGGGCCGTCACCAGTTGGACCCGCCGGCCCTCGACCTCGGCCCACAGGATCCGGAGATCCGGAAGCCGGACCACCTCGTCGAGGATCCGGTACCGGTCGTAATCGTGGGAGGGGACCATCACCCCGGTTCGTACCACGCATCGAGGACGGTCGCCAGAGGGGGCGCGCGGTTCGGCCGGTCGATTGTGATGAATCCGTCGACCGTCGCACGAACCTGTATTCTCCTGTTCGTCGCGGACCCGGATCCGCCGCGTCCGGCGCGCGATCCGACCCGGACCGCTCGATCCGATCGCAGCGCGTCAGCCGAGGAACGGCCGGGCCCGGGCACGGATCGCGTCGGCGCGCGGGTGGTGCCCGCGATCCACGATCGGCCGCCCGCCGACCCACACCGACTCGACCCACTCCGGCCCGGCGACGAACGCGGCGGCCTCGAGCGGAGGCACCCCGTCGGCCGCGACCCGCCGCAGATCGAGCACGCACAGGTCGGCCGGGGCGCCGACCGCGATCCCGAGGCCCGCGCCGCCGAGCGCCCGATCGCCCTCGGTGGTGGCCGCCGCCAGGATCCTCCGCGCCAGCCCCGAGCGGTCGAGCGGGAGACCCAGCCCCGAGCGGTCGAGCGGGAGACCCAGCCCCGAGCGGTCCGAGCCGGCCGGCGTCTCCGGCGCGAGCACGTTCCGACGGCCAGCGAGCGCCCGGGCGTGGAGCTCGAGGGTCCGGGCCTCGCCGAGCGGGTCGATCACCGCGTGGCTGTCGGACCCGATGCACATCCGCGCCGCCTCGCGGACCGCCACCGGGAGGAACCCGTCGCCCAGATCGAGCTCGGTCGACGGGCACACGCACACCGACGCCCCCGCCCGGACCAGCCGCTCGAGGTCGCCCTCCAGCGGGAACGTCAGGTGCACGGCCGAGAACCGCTGCGTCACCACCCCCGCGTCGTCGAGGACCGCGAGCGGCGACGCGCCGTTCTCGGCGAGGCAGGTCGCGTTCTCCGCCGGCTGCTCGGACACGTGGGCGTGGACGATCCCCCCGAACGACGCGAGGCGCCGGAGCGAGTCCCGATCGACCGCCCGGACCGAGTGAGGCGCGAGGCCGATCCGGACGCCGTCCGCGCGGGAGGTCGCGGCGGTCAGCCGGTCGACCGCGGCGAGGACCGCGTCCGCGTCCCGGTCCCCGAACCGTCGCTGATCCGGCCGGAGCGGCGCGCCGGCGGTGCTCCGGAGGTACGCGACCCGCAGCAGCGTGATCCCGAGGCCGACCTCGGCCGCGGCGGCGAGCACCCGGTGGGCGAGCTCGTCCGGATCGGCGTACGGCGCGCCGTCCGGCTGGTGGTGCAGGTAGTGGAACTCCCCGACCCGGGTGATCCCCGCCAGCGCCATCTCGAGGAACGCGAGCGCGCTGACCGCCTCGATCCCGTCCGGGGTCAGCCCGTTCGCCACCGCGTACATCCGGTCGCGCCACGACCAGAAGTCGTCCCGGCCGGTCTCCCGCCACTGGACGTGCCCGCGGAACGCCCGCTGGAACGCGTGGCTGTGGGCGTTCACCAGCCCCGGAAGCGCGAGGCGGCCCGGTAGAAGCGTCCCGTGCCCCGTCGCCGGCCCGATCGCCGCCACCACCCCGCCGTCGAGGGTCAAGGCCACGTCCCGGCGCAGCTCCTCCCCGACCAGACACCACTCCGGCTCGACGACCACCATCGGCTCCGGGTATCCGTCGGACCGGTGGCGGGCACCCCGCGAACCGCGTACGATGAGCCATCGGTTCGCGGGAGACGGGATGGCCGATCGATCCGCCGCTGGCGAGGGACTGTCCGAGCGCCTGTCGAAGCGCGGCGCGGGGGGCCTCGCCCGCCGTCGGATCGGCGACGTCGACGTGTACCAGGGCGACGTCGGCGACAAGACGCTCGGCGCGCTGCGGGCCCGCGCGATCACCGTCGACCGCAAGATCATCGTCAACCAGCGGTTCGACGCGCGCAACCCCGAAGACGCCGCCCTGCTCGCGCACGAGGACGAGCACCGGCGCGGGTCCGGCGGCGCGGGCGGAGGCGCCACCGGCCACTCCGACGCCGAGGAGAAGCGCGCCCGGTTCGCCGAGTCGATGACCCACGACCTCACCGCGGCCGGGGTCCCGATCGAGCAGGTCCTCCACGACCTGAAGTCCGGGTCGTCCGCGGCGGCGATGCTCGGGGGCGACACCCCGGCGGCGGAGCTGATGGCCGCGGTGCTCGGTCCGGACGCGGCGACCGACCCGATGGCGGCGTACCGCCAGCTCCGGGCCGAGGGCCAGCCCCACGCGCAGATCGTGGCCGAGCTCGCCCGCCACGTGATGGACACGCTCGATCACCTGAACCACGAGCACGCGGCCCGCACCGGCGAGGCGGACTTCTTCAAGTAGGTCGATGACCACCGCCACGCCTGCCACGTCGTTCAGCGATCTCGCCCGCCGTCTCCGCCGCACCGACCTGCTGCTGCTGCGGGCGGTCCGTCGTCAGCGCGCCCGGCCGGCGATGCGCGCCAAGGGCCAGTTCTGGGGCTCGGTGATCACCGACGACGAGGTCGACGCGCTGCTCCGGGCGCACGGCGAGATCGACTACCCGGTCGGCGCCGACGGGCTCGAGGACGCGATCGCCGCCAGCACCGCGTACCGCGACGCCGCGGGGGGCCCGTTCGCCCAGCTCAGCGCGTCGTTCGGGCTCGACGGCGACGACGCCGACCTGATGCTGCTCGCGATCGCGCCGGAGATCTCTGCCGGCTACGGCAAGATCTTCGCGTACCTGAACGACAACCTGAACCAGGCGTTCCTGACGGTCGACCTCGCGACCCGGGTGCTGCGCCAGGAGCGCCGCCAGCGCCTCGCGCTCCAGAGCCGGCTGCTGCCCGGCGCCCCGCTGATCCGCAACCGGCTGCTCCAGCTCAACCCGCCGGACGGGATGGACACCCACACGAGCCGGCGGGTCCACCCCGCGCCCCGGCTGATCCAGTGGATGCTCCGGAGCACCGGCGCGTCGATGTCCGACGGGGCGGTGGTCCTCCGGACCGATCTGCCCCCGTTCGTCCCGAGCCTGACCCGCGCGCGGCTCGACCAGCTCCAGGGCTCGCTCAACAGCCCGATCACCGTCGCGATCGTCGGGGGGACCTCGGGGATGCGCGAGGGGGTGGCGATGGAGGTCGCCCGCCACGCGTCGCGGCCGCTGATCCGGGTCGACGTCGAGCGGTGCAAGGCGTACCTCCAGCAGCCGCACGACCTCGTCCGCGACCTGATGCTCGACGGCGGGATCCCGTACCTGGTCAACGTGCCGGACACGTCGGAGGAGCCGTCGCTGCGGCTCCAGATGATGTCGCTCGGCACCGCGCTGGCCGAGCTGCCGTACCCGGTGTGCGTCGGCGGCAACGATCGGCGGGCGGTGTCGGCGATGCTCGGCCACGACCGGCCGAACGTGACGGTGCCGGTCGGCAAGTCGACCAACCAGGAGCGGATCGACGCGTGGAGCGCCGCGATGACCCGGCGCGGGTGGGAGGTCGACAAGGGGCGCGACCTCGCCGAGCGGTTCTACTCGGTCGGCGGGACCACGATCGAGCGGGTGCTCGAGCGGGCCCAGGCCGAGAGCGGCGGCCGCGAGCCGGACCTCGACGCGCTGTGGTCGGCGGCCCGCGAGGCGGCGCGCCCGGAGTTCTCGGGGCTCGCCCAGCGGATCGTGCCCCGGTACAACTGGAGCGACCTGATCCTGCCGGACAAGGTGATCGGCCAGCTCAAGCACCTCGAGCAGTACCTCGCCCAGCAGGAGGTGGTCATGCACCACTGGGGCGGCGCCAAGATCCGCCCGCGCGGGTACGGGATCAAGGCGCTGTTCTCGGGGGCCCCCGGCACCGGCAAGACGATGTGCGCCGAGGTGATCGCCGGCGCCCTCGGGCTCGACCTGTTCAAGGTCGACCTGTCCGCTGTGATCTCGCGGTGGGTCGGCGAGACCGAGAAGAACCTGAAGGAGATCTTCGACGCCGCGGAGGGCGGCAGCACCGTGGTGCTGTTCGACGAGGCGGACGCGCTGTTCGGGTCGCGCGGCGACGTGAAGCAGGCCCAGGACCGGTTCGCGAACCAGGAGGTCAGCTTCCTGCTCCAGCGGCTCGAGGTGTTCGAGGGGTGCGCGATCCTGACCACCAACCTCCAGGAGAACATCGACGAGGCGTTCCTGCGGCGGTTCGGGGCGGTGGTCGAGTTCCCGATGCCGTCGCCGCCCGAGCGCCGGATGCTGTGGGAGCGGGCGATCCCCGACGGCGCCCCCCGGAGCGACGACCTCGACCTCGACTACGTCGCAGCCCAGTTCGTGCTCGCCGGCGGGTCGATCGTGAACGCGGCGATCAACGGGTGCGTGGTCGCCGCGTCCGAGCGGTCCCCGGTCGCGATGCGGCACGTGATCGTCGCGATCGCCCGCGAGCTGTACAAGATGGGCAAGCAGATCAACCGGGTCCACTTCGGCGAGCACTACGACGACGTGAAGGACCTGTTCTAGCC
>JBEBJW010000387.1:0-6528 GCA_040079715.1 Myxococcota bacterium
ACCCACGCGCGATCGAGCTCGGCGAACGTGGTGATCGTCATCGTCTGGTTGTGCAGGTCGCACCGGCCGGTCGCGTACGGCGACAGCTCACCGTACGAGTAGAACCCGGTGACGATCGCGCCGGTCGGCAACGCGTCCTTGACCGCCTCGACCTCGTCGTCGGTCCGCTCGCCGAGGACCAGCCGCCGACCGACGCAGCTCACCGCGATCGCGAGCGTCTGCGAGTCGGCGTGGGGGGCGATCCCGAGCGCGGCGCGGGTCGCGTCGGACGCCCCGTCCACCAGCCGATCGAAGTCGGCCTTCATCAGCCGGACGAGGTAGCCCTGCGGGACGTCGCCGGCGAAGGTCAGCGACTGGGCGGCCTCGTCGACCGCGAGCAGCGTCCGGACCAGGACCTTGTCGTCGCGGGCGTCGGCGCGCATCGCCAGCGGGAACAGCAGCCCCGACGACGGCAGCTCGGTCGCCTTCGGCCCGAGGTACTCCTTGTACAGCGCGAGCGCGGGCCGGCCGTCGATCTCGTACAGGACGTTGCCGGTCGACCGGCTGATCGTCCGCTCGGCGCCGAACTGGTCCCACCCGCCCTTCGAGCCGTGGCCGACCGCCAGGTGGGCGCCGTACAGCCCGACCGCCACCACCGTCCCGCTCGTCACCGCGCCGTTCGCGAGGACCCAGGTCCGCTGGAACCGCGTGCCGTCGCCGGCGAGCCCGCCCGACACCACCACCGTCGGCGACAGGGTGTCGTTCAGGCCGCGCACCAGATCGCTGCCGTTGACGGTGATCCCCTCGGACAGCACGAACACCGCCCGCAGATCCGGGGCGGTCAGCTCGCGGGCCAGCGTCCGGCCGGCGTCGTACGACTCGGACGCCGCGGTGACCCGGGCGGTCGCGACGGTCAGGTCCGTGTGCTCGAATCGGGTCGCCACCACCGACACGATCCCGTCGCGGACCTCGGTCCCGACGATCTCGCCCGCCCCCGAGCACCCCACGACCTGCGAGGTCGGGTACGCGCGGGACAGGGCCAGCAGCGGCTCGTGGTCCTCGGCCAGCTCGGGGGCGCCGAACGCGAGGACCAGCGTCCGGGGCGAGTCGACCGGCGGCGGCGCCGGCACCGACCACCGCCGGGTCGCCAGATCGAACGTGAACGCGTGGCTGGTCATCCGCCGGCGGCCCGTCGGGGCGGGGGTCAGCTCGGAGTTCCGCGTGTCCGGCTCGTCGAGCAGCGGTCGCGGCTCGGCCATCACCGGGCGGGCCGTCGACGCGGGCGCGGGCCGCCGGATCGGCGTCGGCGACTCGGTGAACGTGGTGAGCGTCATCGTCTGGTTGTGCAGGTCGCACCGACCGGTCGCGAACGGCGACAGCTCCCCGTACGAGTAGAACCCGGTGATCGCGGTCCCGGTCGGGAGCGCGTCGAGCACCGCCTCGACCTCCTCCTCGGTCCGGTCGCCGAGCACCAGCCGCCGACCGACGCAGCTCACCGCGATCGCGAGCGTCGGCGCCACCCCGGCGAGGGTCGACGACGACAGCGGGACCGACGCCCGGGTCGCCGCCGCCGCGCCGGTCGCGCCGTCGACCAGCCGATCGAAGTCCGCCTTCATCAGCTGCGACAGCCAGCCCTCCGGCACGTCGCCGGCGAACGTCAGCGACTGCTCGGCCTCGTCGACCCCGAGCAGGGTCCGGACCAGCGCCCGGTCGTCCGACAGGTGCTCGCGGAGCGCCAGCGGGAACAGCAGCCCGGAGGCCGGCAACCCCGACGCGCGCGGGCCGAGGTACTCCTTGTACAGCGCGAGGGCGGGCCGGCCGTCGATCTCGTACACCACGTTGCCGCGCGACCGGGTGATCACCCGCTCGGGGCCGAACTTGTCCCACCCGCCCTTCGAGCCGTGGCCGACGATCAGGTGGTCGCCGTACAGCCCGATCGCGACGACCCGGTTCGGCTCGAGCGTCGCGCCGTGCGCCACCCAGGTCCGCGCGAACCGCGTGCCGTCGCCGGCGAGCCCGCCGGTGACGATCACCTCGGGGGGCAGGGCGTCGTTCAGCCCGCGGACCAGCTCGCTCCCGTTGACCACCAGCCCGTCCGACACGACGAACACCGCCCGCAGGTCCGGCCCGCGCAGCATCCGCCCGAGCTGCTCGCCGACCCGGTACGACGCCGCGACCTCGGTGATCGGGCTCGACACCGCGCGCAGGTCGGTGTGGACGAACCGGGCGATCGCGACGGTGACGACGCCGTCGCGGACCTCGGTCCCGACGATCTCGCCCGACCCGGAGCAGCCGGCGAGCACCCCGTTCGGGTAGGCCTCGCGCAGGTCCCGGAACGGGGCGGGGTCGTCGATCGCGGCCGGGTCGCCGAACGCGAGCACCAGGGCCCGGGTCGAGTCCGAGCCGTCGAGCGGCGGCGTCCACGCGCGGGTCGCCAGATCGTACGCGGCGGTCCGGACCTGGAACGGCAGCTCGACCCGGGTCTCGGTGACGCCCTCGTCGGTGATCGGGCGAGTGGTCTCCTCGAGGTCGGGGAGCGGGTCCGCCACCTCGGACAGCGTGGTGAGGGTCATCGTCTGGTTGTGCAGGTCGCACTTGCCCTTCGCGAACGGCGACAGCTCCCCGTACGAGTAGAACCCGGCGACCACCGCCGACGGGGGCAGCCCGTCGCGCACCGCCTCGACCTCCTCCTCGATCCGGTCGCCGAGGACCAGCCGCCGGCCGACGCAGCTCACCGCGAGCGCGAGGGTCGACGAGCCGCTGGTCCCGTTGGTCCCGGTCGCCGACGACGGCGCCGCGTCGACCGCCATCGCCGCCGCCCCGGCCGCGCCGGTGATCAGCCGCTCGAAGTCTGCCTTCATCAACTGGACCAGGAAGTTCTCAGGGACATCCCCGGCGAACGTGAGCGACTGGGCGGCCTCGTCCACCGCGAGCAGCGTCCGGACGAGGACCTTGTCGTCCCGGGCGTGGGCCCGGAGCGCCAGCGGGAACAGCAGCCCGGTGGCCGGCAGCCCGGCGGCCTTCGGCCCGAGGTACTCCTTGTACAGGGCCAGCGCCGGCTTGCCGTCGATCTCGTACAGGACGTTGCCGTCGGACCGGGTGATGGTGCGCTCGGGACCGAACTTGTCCCACCCGCCCATCGAGCCGTGCCCGACCGCGAGGTGGCGGCCGTAGAACCCGACCGCGGCGACGACCCCGCCGGACAGCTCGCTCCCGACGCAGACCCAGGTCTCCCCGAACCGGGTGCCGTCGCCGGCGAGCCCGCCGGTCACCACCACCCGCTCCGACAGGATCTCGTTCAGCCCGGCCACGAGCTCGGTGCCGTTGACCCGGATCCCCTCGGACAGCACGAACACCGCGCGCAGATCCGGGCCGGCGAGCGACCGGGCCAGGGCCCGCCCGGACGCGCGCGACTGCTTCGGATCCTCGACCGCGATCACCGCCGACTTCAGCGTGGTGTGGTCGAACCGGGCGACCGACACCGCGATCGAGTCGTCGCGGACCACGTCGCCGCAGATCTCGCCCGCGGTCGAGCACCCGACGATCACCGACCGCGGGTACGCCGCGCGCAGCTCGCGGAACGGCGCGAGGTCGTCGCGGGCGGCGGGGGACCCGAACGCCACCACCAGCGTCCGCTCCGAGTCGAGGCTCGGCATCGCCCCCGACCACCGGCGGCGCGACAGATCGTACGACAAGGTGTTGGCTTTCATGGCTGATCGCTCATCGGGAGGCACCTGTCGGTCGGGGGACCGGATCGTCGGAGACGGCGAGGACTACGAGACGCGCGCGACCACGAAGGTCACGTCGTCCTGGGCGGGTCGGTCGCCGCGGAACCGGTCGAGCGCCCGGCGGATCTCCCACCGGACGTCGCGGGCGTCGAGCGGGCCGACCTCGGAGAGCAGCGCCCGGAGCCGGCGCTCGCCGAACGCCTCCCCGTTCGGGGCCTCGAGCTCGGTGACGCCGTCGGTGAACCACACCAGCAGGTCGCCGGGCGCCAGATCGACCGACACCGCCGGGAACTCGCCGGTCGCCGACGAGCCGAGCGCCGAGCCGCGGGCGATGATCGGCGACGGGGTGCGGTCGCGGACCTGGAACGCGAACGGGTGGCCGCCGTTCGCGATCACCAGCCGCCGCCCGGACGGGTCGAACATCCCGACCTGGCAGGTCATCAGCATCTTCTGACGACCGGCGCCGAAGATCGCGTGGTTCAGCAGGTCCAGCAGGGCAGTGGGGTGGATCTCGGGGCCGATCGCGCGCAGCGCCACGTCGCACGCGCCGGTCGCGACCCCGGTGACGATCGCCGACGGGATCCCGTGGCCGGTCACGTCGCCGATCACCACCAGCACGCGGCCGTCCGGCAGCGTCCGCACGGTCCACCAGTCGCCCCCGCAGTCCGACGCGGGCTGGTACGAGCCGGCGACCCGGAGGTGGTCGGCGGTGAAGAAGTCGTCGACCGGCAGCAGCATCTGCTGGACGGCACCCGCGACCTCGAGCTCCTTGCGCAGCGCGGCGACCTCGGCCGTCTGGCGCAGCATCCGCCCCATCTGGTCGGCCAGGGCCACGAACCCGCGCCGGAGCGTGTCGACCGTGACGGCGGTGCCCGAGGTGGCGAGGGTCAGCGAGGTGTGCTCCCACGACGACGCCGCCGGCTGGGCCGCCGCCCCGAACAGCTCCCCGAGGCGCGCCGAGAACCGCCGGCGCGCCACCGACAGCGCGCCCGAGATCTGGTCCGGGCCGGCGCCCGGATCCGCGGCGGCCTCCTCGAGCACCGCCATCGCCTCGCCGATCGCGCCGACCACGCTCGCCATCCGGTCGCGCTCGCCCGCCAGGCGCTCGTTCAGCTTGCCCATCTCGGCCGTGGACAGCTCGAGCGACCGGGTGAGCAGCTCGCGGTCCTCCTTCGCCTTGGCGTAGCTGTCGCTGACGCGCTCGATCAGCCGCTTCCACTGCTCGGCGTCGGGCGGGGCGAGCTCGTGGGCGCCGACCTTGCGGAGCTGGCGCTGCAGGACGGGGTCGATCGGGGTCGGGGTCATGTCCAGCCTCCGGAGGCGGCGGAGGTCGACCCCGCGAGCGCGCCGAGCAGGTGGAGCGATCCCGGTTGTCCGCGGAGATCGCGTGGGTTCGTGTCGAGGTCGAGCGCGCAGGTGATCCGGGTGAGCTCGCCCGGCCGGACCTCGGCGACGCAGGCGACCCCTGCGGCGTACACGCGGTGCAGGCCGAGCCCGGCGCCGCCGCCGCGCAGATCGAGGGCCCCCCCGCCGTCGGCGGTCGCGTACCCGCGGAGGATCCCGCCGAGCAGGCGGTGCCGCTCGAGCCGCCCGAACGGGTCCGACACCTGGAGGACGAGCAACATCCCGTCGGTGCCGACCCGGAGGGTCGGGGCCTCGGACGCGGACAGCGTCACCGTCTGGCGGCGGTCGGCGGCGAACCGCGGCTGGCCGAGCGCGTCGACCGGGGCGTCGTACAGCGCGTTCATCAGCAGCTCGTGGATCACCTCGCCGGCGCGGGCGGCGATCCGGCCGGGGACCTGGCCCCGCTCGAGCCACTGCTCCACGTCGCGGACCACCGTGTCCCGGTCGGCCGACGAGGCCGGCTGGTACTTGACCACCGCCGCCCCGTCCGACAGCAGATCGGTGACCCGCGGCGACGGCTCGGTCGGGTGGAGCAGCCGGCGGGTGGCGAGGGTCAGCTCCCACGGCCGGGGCATCGACGCGAACGACGGCCAGCCGATCACGTGCGCCAGCCGCCGGTCGCGCAGGGTCAGCTCGAACAGCGGCCGCGGATCGTGGGCGGTCCACACGCCGACCGCGCCGACCCACCCGGCGTCGACTGCGTCGAGTGCGCCCTCGACATCGATCGCGTCGCACCACAACACGTCGATCCGATCGCGGTGGAGCCCGCGGAGCTCGCCGAGATCACCGGCGTGGACCGCGGGGACCATCCCCCCGGCCGCCGACACCACCCGCGCGACGCGCAGCGCCACCACGCGGTTCCGTTCGATCACCGCCAGCTTCTGTGTTACCAATCCCCGCCCCGACCGACGGATTATAGCAACAACGGCCGCGAATCCCAGCACCCGACCGAGATCGGCGCGCGGTGTGCCGGATCCGCTGAACGAGGGGCGCTGGTGGGTCAAAACCAGGTGCGGGCTGGCACGAACGGCAAGCGGTGGTTCGGCGCCCTGGTGCTCGGGTGGATCGCGGCGGGGTGCGCGCGCGATCCGGTGCGGTTGGTCGAGCCGGATCCCGCACGGACGGGCGAGCCGGGGGTCGACGGTCCGTACGGGGTGGCACGGCTCGACCTGCGGGTGCCCGCCCGGGTGACCGACGCGATCCCGGTCGCGGTGGTGTACCCCGCGGACGACGCGCTCGGGCCGGCGGTGGCGGGCGCGCCGGCGGTCGTGTTCGTCCACGGGGGCGGGGTGGTCCCGGACCGGTACGTGTGGCTCGCGTCGCACCTCGCGACCCGGGGCTACGCGGTGGTGCTGCCGGAGGCGTGGCTCGACCTCGCGATCTTCGAACCGGGGAACGGGGCGCTCGCGCTCGACGC
>JBEBJW010000388.1:0-6521 GCA_040079715.1 Myxococcota bacterium
TCGCGGGGTGGGTGATCGCCGCGGGGCTGCTCGGCCTCCGCCGACGAGGATAGGGATCGGCATGGTCCCGGTTCGACTCGAATCGCTGACGATTCGGCGGTACCGCCACCTCCGCGAGCCGGTCACGCTGACGCTCGATGGCGGCGTGGTGGTGCTGGTCGGCAGGAACGGGACGGGCAAGACGAACTTGCTCCGCCTCCTCGACGCCGTCACCCGGCTCGACTTTCGAGAGCTGGAGCGGGATCCGAACCCGCTCGACATCGCGTTCGCCCTGACCTGGGGACCGCTCCGGCTCGAGCTCGGCCTTCAGTGCGTTCCTGCGCCCGAGGGCGGAGAGGTGCGTTGGTCGTACGCCGGGACACTGTCGGATGGACAGCAGCATCACGTCTCGCTGCGCAGCGATGCGGTCGGACCCGGCGGTCGCGGAGGGCCGTCCCCCGGCTCGCGTGGGTTCCGCCCCGGACTGGCAGCGTTCGCGAGCGCCGGGCAGGGGGTCGAGCGCTGGGCCGAGCCGCTGCTCGGCAGCCCTTCGATCAAGTCCTTGTCTCCCGCCACCGGCCGGTTCGACGAAGCGCTGGGTGCGTTCGACGCCATCACCAGCGTCCAATCGCCCGGGCACGCTTCCGCCACGGTGTTCGGCCAGCCGACGGGCTGGGGGGATCCATCGTTCGTTCCGACCGCGGTCGGGTGGGCGCTCGCGATGCGGCCGCGCGACCAACGCTCGCTGGCGATCGAAGGAGCGGACCTGCCCTGGCTCGAGCAGGCCGCGCGCGTCTGCGGGTTCCGCGCGCTGACCTGCACGGCTCAGCTCGACCGAGAGCAGCCGGCCGGCGAGTGGGTGAACGCGACGTACGCGCCGTTCGGTTTCCGGGCGCGCCTCGCCGACGGCGCGACGATCGCCCACCACGACTTCTCGTTCGGTCAGAAGCGGATCGTCGCGTTCTTCTGGTACCTCGCGTGCGTACGGGACGAGGGGGCGGCGGTGATCGCCGACGAGCTGGTCAACGGGATGCACCACGCCGCGGTCCACGAGCTCGTACGGGCGCTCGACGGACTCCAGGCGTTCGTCGCCGGCCAGAACCCCCTGTTGTTCGACTTCCTGGAGTATCCGACCGCAGCGCAGTTCCGACGGCGAGTGGTCCTGTGTGGCGCTGGGCCGTCCGGTGGGTGGAGCTGGAGGAATCCGACCGAAGGCGAGGCCGAGCGGTTTTTTCGGGCGCACGACATCGGCTACCAGCACGTCCACGAGATCCTGCGCGACGAAGGGTTGTGGTGAGCGAGCTGGTGATCGTCGCGTTGCCGGAGGACGCCCATCCGCACGCATTCTCGACGATGGAGGCGTTGATCCGGCACGCGTTGTCGTGTCCGGACCCGGGTCGGCCGAGCGATGCCCTCGACACCTCGCAGATCCGAGCGCGGTACGTCCGCGTGGAGCCCGCTCCGCGCGAGGTCGCGTCGCTCGCGGTCTCTGCGCGCTGGGTGTCGAAGCGCGAGCTCACGGTGCTCGCCCGTCGGATCGTCACCGAGCTCGGCGCGGGACGGGTCGCGGTGCTCCACGTCGACGCGGACGAGGTGTGGGGCGGTCCGAGAAGGAGCCGCAACTCGCCAGGCTGCGCCGCGCGATCGCCCACGGTCGCGCTGACCCGGCGAACTTCGTGGTGATGATGCCGTACTTCGAGATCGAAGCCTGGACCTATCGGAACACGACGAAGGCCCGCGCCTTGGCCCACGCGATCGATCCTGCGGCGTGCGCGGCGAGCCACACGCGGTGGGAGGCGGACCCGGGCCTGATCGAGGCCACCCGCGACATCAAGGACCGCTCGCACCGGAAGAACCTCGAGCTCGTCGGCGGACGATGGCCGGCGGCCGCCGCTCTGGCGGATGGGCGGTCGTTCGCCGCGTTCGTCGACGCGCTCGGTCGGTGTCCGGCGATCGCGGGCTCCGAGTGACGCCGCGCTCGCGTGGCTGGGCTAGTTGTGGGCGGGAGGCGCCATGTGGTGGAGGATCGCCGGGGTCGTCGGGGCGCTCGGGGTCGCGCTCGGCGCGTTCGGGGCCCACGGGCTGAAGACGAGGGTGACCGATCCGCACCTGCTCGAGGTGTGGGACACCGCCGCCCGGTACCACCTCCTCCACGCGCTCGCCCTGTGCGCGGTCGCGGCCCACCCGCGGCCCCCGAACGTGGCGGGCGGGGCGTTCCTCCTCGGGATCGCGCTGTTCAGCGGGTCGCTGTACGCGATGACCCTGACCGACGTGCGGGCGCTCGGGGCGATCACCCCGTTCGGCGGCGTCGCGTTCATCGTCGGGTGGCTCGCGCTCGGGTTCGCGCGCCGAACCTGACCATCGCCGCGCGCTCCGGTTACGGTGCAGGGATGTTGGCCCTGTACCTCGCAGCGCTCGGGTTCGGCGGGACGATGATCCTGGTGTCGCTGCTGCTCGGGGGCGCGGACAAGGACCTCTCCCACGCCGACGGCGGCGCCGATCACGACGCCTCCCACGACCACGACGGGTCCGCGCACCACGACGGGTCGGTGGACCACGATCACGACCATGGGGCCCACGAGGCGGCCGACAAGGACGCGGTCGCCGGCTGGTGGCTGCTGTCCCTCCGGTTCTGGACGTTCGGCCTGGCTGCGTTCGGCCTCGCCGGCAGCCTGCTGACGCTGTTCGCGGTCCCGGCGATCCTCACCGCGCTGGTCGCGCTGGTCGCGGGCGGCGGGGCCGGGCTCGGGGCCGCCACGTTCTTCCGCGCGTTGAACCGGGACTCCGTCAGCGGCGAGGTCGATCTCGGTCGGCTCGCCGGCGAGGAGGGACGGGTGGTCCTGCCGATCCGGCCGGGCGCCGAGGGCAAGATCGTGGTCGCGTCGATGTCGGGGCGGGTGGAGCTGATCGCCACCACCCGGGACGCCGAGATGATCCCGGTCGGAACGCCGGTGATCATCGCCGGGGTCACCGGCGGGATCGCCGACGTGAGCCGGCTGCCGGGGGCGGTCCCGGGCGCCCACCAGGACGCGGAGCGACGGGCGGCCCTCGCGGCGCAATCGTCCACCCGGTCCGACCGTAGCGGTGTGTAGACTCCGTTCGATTGGAGGTTTCGAGTGCCCGAGTTGACGTTCCTGTGCCTGGGGATGGGGGCGGGCCTGTCGTTGGTCACCCTCGTGTTCCTGGCCAAGCAGTTCCTGTTCGTCGGTCGCCCGAACGAGCTGCTGATCTACTCCGGCCGCCGTCACACCCTCCCGGACGGCACCGTCGTCGGGTACCGGGTGGTCCACGGCGGGTTCGCCTGGCGGATCCCGGTCCTCGAGAAGGTCGACCGGATGGACCTCCGCACGATCCCGATCGAGCTGAACGTGACGAACGCGTACTCGAAGGGCGGGATCCCGCTCGGGATGCACGCGATCGCCAACGTCAAGGTCAGCTCGGACCCGCGGAGCTACAACAACGCGATCGAGCGGTTCCTCGGCCGTGACCCGGACGAGATCCGACAGGTCGCGAAGGAGACGCTCGAGGGTCACCTCCGCGGGATCATCGCCCGGATGACCCCCGAGGAGGTCAACGAAGACCGGTTGAAGTTCGCCGACGAGCTGGTCGACGAGGCCGGTGACGACTTCGACCGGCTGGGGCTCACGCTCGACACGTTGAAGGTCCAGTCGGTGTCCGATGACGTGAGCTACCTCGACAGCATCGGCCGCGAGCGCCTCGCGAACGTGTTGTCCACCGCCGAGATCGCCGAGTCCACCGCCAAGGCCGACGCCGAAGAGGCGCAGGCGATGCATGCGCGGGAGGGCGAGGTCGCGGTCCAGCGGGCCGAGACCGTGATCAAGCAGCGGGAGAACGAGCTCCGCCGCCGGATGGCCGAGCTCGAGTCCGGGGCGAAGTCCGAAGAAGAGACCGCCCAGCAGCAGGCGCTCGCCGCCCGGTCCCGGGCCGAGCAGGCGCTCCAGGAGATCCGCGCGAAGCTCGAGCAGCTCCGGCTGTCGGCCGACACGGTGCTGCCGGCCGAGTCGAAGCGGAAGGCGGACGAGATGCGCGCCCGGTCCGACGCGGCCCACATCGCGGCCGACGGCGAGGCGATGGCGCAGGTGCTCGACATGATGCGCCAGGAGTGGGTCAAGGCCGGTCCGGACGCCAAGGACATCTTCCTGATCCAGCAGCTCGAGACGGTGCTCGGCACGGTGACCGAGAAGGTGAAGACGATGCAGATCGGCTCGGTCACGCTGATCGACGGCGGCGACGGGTCCGCGCTGCCGGCCCACATGGCCGCGCTTCCGGCGACGGTGGCGGCGGTCCTACGCGAGCTCCAGAAGACCACCGGGGTCGACGTGACCGGGATCCTCGCCGGAGCCGGCGCGACCAAGCCGGCCGACGACGACGAAGGGATCCGGCGACGCCAGCTGGCTGCCCGCGCGGCCGCGAAGGAGGTGGGCTGATGGTCGAGGTCATCGTCACGGTCGGGGGCGTGCTCGCGGTCGTCGGGGTGTCCGCCGGGGCCGCCGCGGTGGGCCTCGCCGGGAACCTCCTGTACATCTGCGAGCCGAACGAGGTCCTGATCTTCTCGGGCCGTCGCCGCAAGACGCAGACCGGCGTCTCCGGGTACCGGATCATCAAGGGCGGCCGGGGGTGGCGGATGCCGCTGGTCGAGCGGGTCGATCGGCTCGATCTGACCAACATGATCATCGAGGTCGAGGTCCACGGCGCCTACTCGAAGGGCGGGATCCCGCTCAACATCCAGGGCGTCGCGAACATCAAGATCGCCGGCCACGAGCCGGTGCTCGGCGCGGCGGTCGAGCGGCTGCTCGGCAAGCCGCGCGACGAGATCGTCAAGATGGCGAAGGACGTCCTCGAGGGGAACCTCCGCGGCGTGCTGTCCCGGTTGACCCCCGAGGAGGTCAACGAAGACAAGATCGCGTTCGCGGAGAAGCTGCTGGAGGAGGCCGAGCACGATCTCGGTCGCCTCGGGCTCGTGCTCGACACGATGAAGATCCAGAACGTGTGGGACGAGCGCGGATACCTCGACAGCATCGGCCGCAAGCAGTCGGCCGAGATCATCAAGAAGTCGCGGATCGCCGAGGCGAAGGCGAAGGCCGCCGCGATCACCCGCGACGCCGACAACCGCCAGCGCGCGCGGCTGCAGCAGATCGAGGCCGAGGAGCAGATCGCGGTCGCCCAGGCCGAGCGGCGGGTGGTGGACGCCCGCACCCGGGCCCAGGCGATGATCGCCGAGCAGGAAGGGCAGGTGAAGGCCGAGATCGCCAAGGCCACCGCCGCGCTCGAGGCCGAGGGCGCGCGGGTCGAGATGGTCCGGCGCCGGCTCGAGGCCGACGTGATCGAGCCCGCGCGGGCGTCGATGGAGGCCGGGATCAACGAGGCCAAGGGCAAGTCGGCGAAGATCCTCGAGCAGGGCCGCGCCACGGTCAAGGTCCTCGACGACATGATCGGCGTGTGGAAGGAGGCGGGCCCGTCGGCGCGCGACATCTTCCTGATGCAGAAGCTGAACGGGGTGATGGGCCAGCTCGTGAGCACCGTCGGCACCGTGCGGGTCGACAAGATCACGATGCTGCCGCCCGGGGATCCCGGCGGGAGCGCGGGCGACACCGCGCGGCGGGCCGTCCGGCTGGTCGAGGAGCTGAAGGGCGCGATCGGGGTCGATCTGCCCCGGCTGCTCGAGGCGGCGGTCGAGTCGCGCGCCGCGGACCGCGCGCCGGGCCTGCCGAAGAAGGATCTGTAGGCCGACCCGGCGCAGTCGCCGGGCCTACCGCGGCAGGAGCTCCACCGCGGTCACCCCGTCGAGCGGGCGGAACGTGACCCGCGACGGCAGCGCCGCCCCGGACCCGAGGTCGAACAGGGCGACGGTGTCGCTGTCGGTGCCGACCCACACCTCGCCCGCCACCGCGTCGATCGCGAGGCCGGTCGCCCCAATCGCGGTCGCCCACCGCGCGGTGACGCCCGTCGCCGGGTCGTACCGGAGCACGCCGTTGGTCGCGTAGCCGGTGACGTACACCAGGCCCGCCGGGTCGACCGCGATCTGGCGCGGGTTCCCGAGGCCGTCGGCCGGCCCGATCAGGTCCCCGAGCGGAGCGCCGGTCGCGCCGTCGTACCGGTGGACCCGGTCGGAGTACCACCCCGAGACGTACAGCTCGTCCCCGACGAACACCACCCCGAGGTCCGGCCCGTCGAGCCCGCCCGCCGCCGCTGCGACGAACACGTCGACGAACGTCCCGTCCGCCTCGTACCGCAGGATCTCGTCCGTCTCGAACGACGCGACGTACCACCGCCCGTCCGGGCCGATCGTCGCCGAGTCCGGGTGGAGCAGCGGCCCGGCTTCGTCCGCGTCGGTGTCCGGGTCGTCGCCGAGGATCGTGCCGGTGACGGTCAACGTGACCGGGTCGACCCGGGCCACCCGGTTCTGGAGCTCCGCCACCGCGCCCCAGCCGCCATCCGGCAGCGCCACCACCGTCTGCGCGCCGGCGAGCCCGCGGACCACCCCGAGGTGGGCGCCGGTCGCCGGGTCGAACACCTGGACC
>JBEBJW010000389.1:0-6520 GCA_040079715.1 Myxococcota bacterium
ACCGCCAACGCCATGAGGAAGAACGAGAGCTGGCCGGGGATCTCGCCCCGCTGGCCCTTCATCAGGTTCTCGGTCTTCGAGTCGTTGGCCACCAGCAGGCCCGACGAGGTGGCGCGGATCATCTGCAGCGAGGCCTTGAGCTGCTTGGCGGTGATGCCCTTGATGCGGCGCGGGTCGCCGGCGTGCTCGAGGGACATCGTCGTGATCTCCTTCGCTTCCGGGTAGGTCGTGAGCGCGCTGATCAGATCGCCGCCGCCGAACGGGTAGACGACGGTGGTGGGCAGGCCCGCGGGCTTGAGCGCCTGGATGAAGGGCGACGCTTCCTTGACCCACGTGTCGCGGTACACGCCGTAGCGGCGGTTCACTTCCTTGCAATGATCCTCGACGATCTTCGCGTCGAGCCCCTCGGGCAGCCCGGGGCTCTCCGACGGCGACACGACCGGCTGTCGGCTCCGGCGGTGGACGAGGTCCGCCTCCCGGAACGGCAGCCGGCCGACCGTGAGCCGGTACAGCAACACCCCGACCGAGTACAGGTCCGCCCGCGCGTCCGGCCGCTCGCCGGCGAGCACCTCGGGCGCCATGTAGTGAATCTTGCCCTTCAGGATCCCGACCTGGGTCTGGGCCATGTCGTCGACCTTGGCGATCCCGAAGTCGATCAGCTTCGCCACGCCGGTCGCGGCGTCGACCACGATGTTCTCGCTCGACACGTCGCGGTGGACGAGGTTGGCGCGGACCCCGTCGATCATCAGCTCGTGGGCGTACGACAGCGCTTCGCACACCTGGCGGACGAGCTCGAGCATCGGCCCGAGCTCGTACTGGCCGCTCTTCACCGCGGTCCGGTGGAGCTGGCCGAGCGTGGGCCCGTCGACGTGCTCCATCGCGAGGTACGGCACGCCGTCGACGCACTCGACCTCGAACACGTCGACGATGTTCGGGTGGTGGAGCCGCGCGAGCAGGCGCGCCTCGTCGAGGAACATCTGCACGAACGCGGGATCGCCGAAGTACTTCGAGTGCAGGATCTTCAGGACGATCCGCTTCTCGAACCCGCCGGCGCCGCGGCGGACGCACAGGTACACCTGCGCCATCCCCCCGACCCCGATCGCCCGGACGACCTCGTACCGACCGAACTGAACGCCGCCGACCTGCTCCACGCCCACCCGGCTCCGGGGTTACCGCAGCAGCATACGCGCTATCCGATCGCGGGATCCATGCCGGCGAGGATCTCGCGCAGTCGCTCCTCGGTCACCGTGTACGCGCTGTTGCAGAAGTTGCAGGTGACGAGCGCGCCATGATCCTCGGCGATCATCGACACCAGCTCCGACGCCGGCAGCGACGACAGCGTCTCCTCGATCCGACCGATCGAGCACCGGCACTGCCACCGGATCTCGGTGCGATCGAGCAGGTCGATCGGCTCGTCGCCCAGGCGCCCGAACGCGATCCCGGTCAGGATCGTGTCGAGCTCGGCGTCGCGGAGCCAGCCGTACCGCTCGGTGAACGCGTCGACCGCGATCGACGGCAGGTCCGACTCCTCCGGCAGGCGCTCGAGCAACAGGCCGCCCGCGTGGCGGATCTCGCCGTCTTCGGCCTGGACGCACCCGACCCGGAGGATCGCGTCGACCTGGGTGCTCGACCCGAAGTGGACCCCGATCCCGCGCTCGAGCGTGGCGTCGTCGATCTCGGTCGCGCCGCGGTACGGCTCGACCCCGGGGGTGTGCTTGATCACGAGCAGGATCCCGGAGAACCGGCCGTCCGGGCCGAGCGTCAGGTCGTCCGGAGTCACCCGCGCCCGGAGGTTGCCGCCGCTGGTCACGTCCGCGTAGACCGAGCACGGCGGGTTCGTGCCCTGGATCTGCAGCGTGAGCTGCTCCTCGCCCTTGATGTGCGCCGAGGCGAGCGCCGACGCCACGATCGTCTCGGTCGCGAGGCGCGCCGCGTCCGGGCCGAGCCCGTGGACCTCGCGCGCGTGGGCCGCCGGGCCCGTCGCCTCCACCACCAGCAGCCGCACCGCGCCGTCCGCGACCAGCGCGCGGATCAGCACGCCATCCGGTCGTCCTGACATCCACGTTCGGTATCGGGACCCTGGCGGCGTGTCGAGGTATGGCGTGCCGATGCGCGTGGCAGTGGTGATCCCGGCCCTGAACGAGGCCGAGAGTCTCCCGGCGGTCCTGGCCGACATCCCGGCGGGGTGCCGGGTGGTGGTGGTCGACAACGGCTCGACCGACGACACCGCGGCGGTGGCCCGGGCGGGCGGGGCGGAGGTCGTGTGGGCGCCGCGCCGCGGCTACGGCACCGCGGTCCTCGCGGCGTTGAACCACCTCGGCGGCGATCCGCCCGAGGTCGTGGTGATCCTCGACGCGGATCACGCCGATCCTGCGGATCGCCTGCTCGAGCTGGTCGCGCCGATCGCGGACGGCCACGCGGACCTCGTCCTGTCGGATCGGTCGCGCACCGCGGAGCCGGGCGCGCTGACGGTGGCCCAGCGGCTCGGCAACCAGCTCGCGGTCGGCCTGATCGCCGCGGTCAGCGGCCGGCGGTACCGGGACCTCGGGCCGTTCCGGGCGGTGTCGTGGGGTGCGTTGACCGCGCTGTCGATGGAGGACCCGACCTGGGGTTGGAACGTCGAGATGCAGCTGAAGGCGGTCCGGCTCGGGCTGCGGGTCGTCGAGCTGCCGTTGCCGTACCGGTCGCGCGCGCGCGGGCGCAGCAAGATCAGCGGGTCGGTCCGCGGGGTGGTCCGCGCCGGGGCCCGGATCCTGTGGGCGGTGAACCACTACCGCTGACCGGCCGCGCCGCGGGATCCTCGCCCGCGCCGCGTCACCGCCCCCGGCCACCCGCGACGGACGCGCGAGATACCGACCCCACACCGCGCGGTCGGCGGTTGTGGGCAAGATGAGCGCGTCAGCTCCCTTCCACGCTCCAGGTGAGGCATGCCGCACGTCGTTCCCGATCCGAACTCGATCCGCACGGTCCACGTCATGGGGATCGCCGGCACGGCGATGGCCGCCCTCGCCGGGATGCTCCACGACGCCGGGTACCGGGTGACCGGCAGCGACACCGCGATCTACCCGCCGATGTCCGACTACCTCGCCGGGCTCGGGATCCCGGTGATGAAGGGCTACGTGGCGTCGAACCTCGACGCGACCCCGGATCTGGTCGTCGTGGGCAACGTGATCCGGGCCGAGTACGAGGAGGCGAAGGCGCTGCTCGAGCGGGACCTCGCGTACTGCAGCTTCCCGGAGGCGTTCGGAGCGCTGTTCCTGCGCGACGCGCACTCGGTGGTGATCGCCGGGACCCACGGCAAGACCACCACCACCGCGATCACCGCCTGGCTGCTCGACGCCGCCGGCCTCGCGCCCGGGTTCCTGATCGGCGGGATCGCGAAGAACTTCGATCGCACCGCGCGGCGCGGCGACGGGAAGCGGTTCGTGATCGAGGGCGACGAGTACGACACGTCGTTCTTCGACAAGGGCCCGAAGTTCCTCCACTACCGCCCCCGCACCGCGGTGATCACCTCGGTCGAGTTCGACCACGCCGACATCTACGCCGACCTCGAGGCGGTGAAGGTCGCGTTCCGGAAGCTGGTGAAGCTGATCCCGTCGGACGGCACGGCGATCGTCCGCGGCGACGATCCCGGCGCGGCCGAGGTCGTGGCCGGCGCAGCCTGCGCCGTGTGGTGGTACGGCCCCGGCTTCGAGTGGGACGCGACCGTCGACGGGATCGACCCCGACACCGGCACGATGGCGTTCACCGTCACCCGCGGGGGCAAGCCGGTGGGCTCGTTCCGGTCGTGCATGGTCGGGCGGCACAACCTGTACAACCAGGTCGCCGCGACCGCGGCCGCGATCGCCGCCGGGGCGGATTCGGCGAAGCTGGCCGACGGGTTCTCGACGTTCCAGGGGATCAAGCGGCGCCAGGAGGTGATCGGCGAGCCTGGCGGGGTCACGGTGATCGACGATTTCGCCCACCACCCGACCGCGGTGAAGGTCACCCTCGACGCGCTCCGCGAGCGGTACGGCAAGCGCCGGCTGTGGGCGGTGTGGGAGCCGCGGTCGGCCACCAGCCGGCGGGCGGTGTTCCAGCACGACTACGTCGAGGCGTTCGATCGCGCCGACCAGGTGGTGATCGCCGCCCCGTTCGACCAGGGCCGGATCCCCGAGGCCGACCGGTTCAGCTCCGAGCAGCTGGTCCGCGATCTCGCCGGGCGCGGGGTCGACGCGGTGTCGCTGCCCGATCCGGACGCGATCCTCGCCACCGTCGCCGCCCGGGTCCACCCGCACGACGTGGTCGCGATCCTGTCGAACGGCGGGTTCGGCGGGCTGCACAAGAAGCTGCTCGATCGGCTGGCGGCCCGGTTCGGTGGCTGACCGTCCGGGGATCGACGGCGCGTGGGCCCACTGCTCCGGCGACGGTGGATCGACGGTCGAGGTCCCGCCGGACGGGTGCGCCGATCTGGTCGTGGTGGTCGACGGGACCCGCGCCAGCGCGTTCGTGGTCGGGCCGAGCAGCGCGCTCGACCGGGTGACGCTGCCCCCGGGCCAGCGGCTCGCCGGGATCCGGTTCCGGTGCGGGGTCGGGCCGGTGGTGCTCGACGTCGACGGCGCCGCGCTCGCCGACCGGTCGATCCCGCTCGACGACCTCGATCCCAACCTCACCCGGCGGCTGGTCGACCGGATCGACGGCGGTCCGCTCCTCGCCGCGGTCCGGTCGGTCGCCGACGCGCTCGTCGCGCGGGCCCGGTGGACCCCCGACCGCCGGCGGGTCCTCCGGGGGATCGCGCTGCTGCAGGCCGGGTCGGCGGTCGGGGCGCTCGCGGACGGCCTCGGCACCTCGGATCGCTCACTGCGGCGCGCGTTCGCGGCCACGGTCGGCCTGTCGCCGCGCGCCGTGGGTCGGGTCCTCCGGTTCCAGCGCGCGCTGGCGGCGATCACCGCCGGGCGGCCGCTGGCGGAGGTCGCGTACACCTGCGGCTACGCGGACCAGGCGCACCTGTCGCGCGAGGTCCGGGCGCTGGCCGGCGCGCCCCCGTCGGTGATCGCCCGGGGCACGCCGTCCCCGACCGTCGACCGGCCGTGGCCGAATCGTTCAAGCGGCCCTGCCCCCGGCGGGTGACGGAGCGGGCGGAGGCACGCATGAACCTCGCGTACGTCATCGCCTACGTCCCCGACCCGCCGGGCTCCGCCGCGTTCTGGGGGTCCGCGTTCGGGCTGTCGGTCAAGTTCGCCCACGAGTCCGGCACCTACGTCGAGCTCGACACCGGTTCCACCACCCTCGCGTTCGTGTCGACGGCCCAGATCGAGGCCCAGGGGATCCCGTTCCAGCCCGCGCGACCGGACGAAGATCCGCTCGGAATCGAGGTCGCCCTGTCGACGACCGACGTCGACGCCGCGTACACCCGCGCGATCGACGCCGGCGCCCGACCGGTCCACCCGCCGCTCACCAAGCCGTGGGGCCAGATCGTGGCGTACGTCCGGGATCGCGACGGGATCCTGGTCGAGCTGTGCACGCCGATGGGCTGAAGCGCGTCACGCGCTCCTGACGCGAGTCTTCGGGCCGCCGTCCCGACTCGGTGGGACGACGAGGAGCGACGAGGGACCGCAGGGTGCGGAGTGGCTGCGACGGTACGACCGGCACCTGGATCGGACCGCGCGGTCCGGATGCGAGCCATGAGGATCCAGCAGGCCGGGAACCTCGCGAAGCGAGCACTCCCGAGGCCTGATAGGCTCGCGGGATGTGTTGCTTCACCGGTCCGGTCCGCAAGGTGTCCGCCACCCAGATCTTCGCACGTCCCGACGACGGGCCGCTCCAGTGGCTCGCCTACGGCGCGACGATCAACGCCGATCACGCGCTGGCGCTGGTCCTGCCGATCCCGGTCCCGCCGGACAGCCCGGACGACGCGGTCCGGTTCGTGGACCTGTCCGGGTACCCGGACCTGTTCGACGCGCTGCAGTCCGGGTTCCCCGAGCCGCAGTCGCGCTCGCTGTCGCTGACGAAGTCCGCGCCGCGGCCGGCCGCGCCGCTCGCGGTGGTGAAGGTCGGGTCGTTCGAGGCGTCGTTCGTGCCGCGGGTCTCGGCGTTCGATCGGCTCGATCCCCGGTTCCGGATGCCGGCCGGGGTGTGGGACGCGCTGCCGGGGTACGCGACGTTCGGGTTCGTGGTCGCCCAGCTCGCTGCGGGCGAGGCGCGGATCCACCCGCTCGCGTTCGTGTTCCCGCGGGCCGATCCGCGCCAGGTGTTCTTCCCGACCGTCCACGTCCACGACGGCGCGGTCCACGACGAGGCCGCGTTCGACCACACCCTGTACCTGCAGGGGCGCGGCCACGCGGGGTGGGACGAGTCGCCGGCCCTCGCGGCCTCGTTCGTCGACGTCCCGCGGTCCGCCGGCGTCGTCGCGCCGCAGCTCCACGTGTACCGCCAGCGGATCGACCGGATCCGCCGCAACGAGGACATCGTCGTCTAGGAGCGCTCGGGAATGCTCCCTCCGGGAGCGTTCACGCGCTCCTGACGCGAGTCTTCGGGCCGC
>JBEBJW010000390.1:0-6489 GCA_040079715.1 Myxococcota bacterium
GGTGGGGGTTCCCGCGGGACCCGCGGTGGCCGGAGCCGCGGGTGCGCCTGACGGTGAACGCGGTCGAGGCGTCGATCGGGGCGGCGATCGCCGGCCGAGGCCTGCTCCGCGCGACGTCGTACCAGGTGGCGGACGCGGTGCGGTCCGGGTCACTCGTGATGGTGCTGGACCGGTTCGCGCCGCCCGCGGTGCCGGTCCACGTGGTCCACGACGGCGGGCGCGCGAGCCACCGGGTGCGGCTGTTCGTCGACCACGCGGTCGACGCGCTGCGAGCGACCCTCGCCGCGTGAGCCGCGGCGGGGTGGTCCCGGAGCGGCCGGAGCCGCCCCGGGTCGACCTCACTGGATCAGGCCGTCGTGCATGTACGCGAGCAGGTCGGCGACCTGCTGATCGTCGAGGATGTCGCCGAACGCGGTCATGTCTCCGGCGCCCTCGAGGATGTAGCTGATGATCTCGGCGTCTTCGCCGACCTCGCTGGCCGCTTCGGTCAGGTCCTCGCCGGTGCCGGGGCTGGTGGGATCGTTCTCGCCGAGGCCCGACGCCGCGTGGCACACGGCGCAGTTGTCGGCGTACACCGTCTCGCCCTTCGCGGCGTCACCGGTCAGCGCGAGGATCGCGTCCGTCCGATCGCCCGCGCCGTCACCACAACCAACGAGTCCGACAGCCAAAATCATCACAAAGGTACGCATGGTCATCCTCCGCCCGGTGCTGGGCGCCCGAAGTTGCCCCGCCGCGCGCCATTGCGCAATCAGATCCGCGCCGGCGCACGATGTCCGACCCCGAACCTCCCTGGTTTCCGCACCTGCCGTGACGGCGCTCGAACACGGGACCCCGGCAGGCGACGGGTCGCTCGGGCGGTCGGGCGGTGCCGAGGATCCGGATGGCGACGGGCGGGCGCGCGGAGGTGCGGTACCCGCGGCGGGCGGCCCGGCGGAGGCCCACCCACCGTGACGGTGACCGCGCGAACGCGCTATGGTCCGAGGATGTCGACCCTCGAGCCACGCCGGAGTCGCCCGGTACCGTGGGCGGTGGTGCTCGCCGCCCTGATCGTCGGGCTGCTCGGGCTGCTCGCCGCCGGGTACGTCGCGAAGGACCCGCGGCGTCGGCGGGTGGTGATCAACCGGGCCAGCCGGACCTGGACCCGGATGGAGGACGCGGCGTATCGGTCGAGCCACCGGCTGAACCCGCGGCGGATCCGGTTCGAAGACGAGGCGCGGCGGATCGCCCGCGAGCTGTGGGACGCGGTCGACGATCTGCCGATTGTGCCGGCCTGCTTCAAGCTCCCGGCGGTCGCGCGGCGGCCGTACGCCCACGGCGCGTTCATGGGCGCGGCGCCGGCCCTGCTGGCAGACCCTCGGTGGCGACGGATCCTCGCGTTCCTGATGCCGGACGTGTACCACGACGTGCGGTCGGCCCTCGGGCGCGGGGCGCGGTCGCGCGAGCTGATCCCGATGTTCGAGAACAACCCGGTGATGGCGGCGTTCGGGGTCTGGCGGACGGTCGAGGCCCGCCGGATCACCGGCGAGACGCCACGGTGGGGGCCGGACGAGCTCGAGGGGATGGAGTGGGACGTGTTCCTGTCCGCCGAGGCGGTCGACGCGTGGGATCACCTGCCCGACGGCGACGAGCGCGACGCGATGCTCCGCAAGGTCGTCGACACGATGGTGATCGCCCACGCGTCGAGCACCGACACGGTCCAGGAGCAGTTCGGCCTGTGCCAGTGGAACGACGTGCGCCACACCCGGAAGACCGCCCTCGGCGGGGTCGAGCCGGCGGCGTGGATCGACCTGTTCGCCCGGGCCTCGCTGCTGGCCGAGGCGGTCGACCTGCGCGAGGCGATCGGGGCGATGCAGGACGAGCCGCGGATCGACTCGCACGAGGACTGCCTCGATCACACGTTCGCCCGTCCGATCCCGTACGCCGAGGCGATCGCGACCTACCGGCGCCTGACCGGACGGCCGCGGTTCTCGGTGGTGATCGAGGTCAAGAGCCTCCGGTGTACGCCGCCGCTGCTGCTCGGGCTGGTGGCCGAGCTGAACCGACGGTCGATCCACGTCGCCGCGGTCGGCTCGTTCCTGTCGGACGAGCTCCGCGGCCTGTCGGCGGTCCCCCAGCGGGTCGAGGACGAGGAGCTGCCCGGACCGCGCGAGATCCTGTTCCTCCACTTCGCCGGCGACCTGCAGCGGGCCTGCGACCGCGGGTCGGTCCGACCGGGCACCAGCGCGATGTTCAACGGCGCGAGCCTGTTGACGGTCCGGCGGCAGGGCACCCGCCTCGTGTACGCAGTGGACGAGCCGGTGGTCGACGAGGTCGCCGCGTACCAGGCGCGGTACGACCTGCACCTCGGGCTGTACGTCCAGGAGAACGACTGCGACGTCGAGGCGGCGGCGCTGCTGTCGGATCTGGTGACCCGGCGGGCGGCGGTGTTCGAGCTCGGGTTCGCGTGGGGCGGAGTGCTCGACGAGGTGGCGCTCGAGGGCGGGCTCGGCGATCACCGCGGGTTCGGCTCGCAGCGCCTGCTCGAGCGGTTCCGGATGGCGTCGACCTGGCGCCGCACGGTCGCTTGATCTCGGGGCCTGATCGATCTGCGCTCGATCTGGGGCTCGCTCGAGCGCTCGGCGCTCGAGCGCTCGGCGGGTGATCGCTCGGCGGGCGTGATGGTCGGCGTCCGGTGAGGCCCGACGAGGTCACCGGATGATGGTCCGTAGGGTGACCGGCAGCGCGAAGTGGCCCTCGACCAGCCAGGTGGTCGCCTCGACCCACACCCCGTACCGAGGGGAGTGCCAGCCGGGCCCCGGCCGCGGACCTCCGGTGATCGCCCGGACGGTGCAGCGGGGATCGGCGGTGATCGTCGCGGTCCGCCCGGGCGCCACGGGAAGCACCACCGCCACGTGGTGTCGACCCGCGCCGATCAACGTGTCGACGAGGTGCACGCCGTCGCCGTCGACGGTCACCGTCCGACGATGCACCACCCCGTGCGGCGCGCCCTCGACCCGGGCGACCACCCGATCGGGGGAGGCGTGCTCGAGGGTGGCGACCGCGCGCGTGTCCCACAGGAACGGCGCCGCGTTCGGGGTGCTCTGGTCGCGCCCGTCGATCACCACGGTCGGGTGCGCCGCGGTGCCCCGGTGGAACCGGCGCCCGGGTCCGTGGTACCGGCCCGTGCCCCGACCGACGATCCACGGCCCCTCCGCGTCGTGGACGTACACCGCGAGCGCGTCGGCGTGCCCGTGGGCGGCGTGCCAACAGCCGCCGAGCGGCCCGTGGTCCACCACCACCCGCTTCGACGCGGACCCGAGGACCGTGTAGCCGCCGAACGGGAACGACGCGAACCCAGCCCCGAGCGATCGAGCGGGAGCCCCGGCCGCCGAGGTCTCCGCCGGTCCGACCCCGAGCCAGGCCGCGCGTCGATCCGGGACCCACCCGGGCGGAGGGGGCTGTCCGAGCGCGGTCCGCGCCGCGCCGAGCACGCTGTGGAGCCACCGCGGCCCGACCGGCTCCGGCACGACGTGACCGCCGTCGTCGTCGCCGATCGCGGGGACCTGGCCGGTGTCGTCGACCAGCGCGGCCAGCCACCGGGCGCCCCGGCCGATCGGCTCGTCGAGGCCGTCGATGCCGCACCGCCGCGCGAGCAGGGCCCACTCGAGGTCGAACCCGAGGTAGGTCGGGCTCTGCTCGACGCCGACGCCATCCGGGTGGAGCTGGGCGGCGAGCACGTCCGTGAGCTCCTCGGCCTCCGCCCGCCAACGACGCGCCGCTGGCAGATCCGGCAGCGCGTGGGCGGCCAGCGCGAGCGCCCCGAGCTCGGCGACCCGGTGGTTGTTGGCCGAGGTCCCGCGGGACGGGTGGCGGGCGATCCACGCCGCGTGGGCCGCGATCGTCGCCCGGAACGCCGCCCGGTGGGTCGGGGCGCGGTCGGCGAGCGCGAGGAGCGACGCGAGGCGGATCGCGACTTCGATCGGTACCTCCCACCCGTGGCTCCCGGGCGGGTGGTCGGTGCACCACCGGAGGGCCCCGGCGGCGTCGCCCCGCCCCGCCTGGTGCTGGAGCCGGGTCAGGTCCCACCGGGATCGGAGGTCGGTCGGGTCGACCTCGGGCTCGCGTTGGACGACGGTCTGGTCATCGAGGAGCGGCGGGACGAAACCAGCCCCGAGCGGTCGAGCGGGGAATCCAGGCCACCGCGGCGCGGGTCCGTCCGGGACGGCGGGAGCCCGCCACCACCGGTCGGTCAGGTGGACCCACCCCTGAACCGCCCGGAACGGGAGCTCCCACGGCTCGAGGCGACGGATCCGGGCGAGCGGCACCATCCGGGACGGGTAACCGGCCGGGGATCGGCTATCCTCGGCCCCGGGGACGAAGATGCGGATGCTGCGCGGGGCGTGGATCGCGGCTGGCGTGGCCGCGGTCCTCGGGTGCGCCGGGCTCGGGCCGGGCGGGTCGGTCGGCGACGCGGCGGTCGACGCCGGAGACGAGGCCGAGATCGCGCGGGTCGCCGGGGACTTCACCGGCGCCGAGGCGATCCTGAACCGACGGCTGAAGGCGGATCCCCGCGACGCCCGGAGCTGGCGGTTGCTCGGCGACGTCGACGTGTCGCGCGGGCAGCGGTTCCCCGAGCGGTGGAAGGAGAACCTCGGGTGGGCGATCGAGGCGTACGCGTCGGCGGTGACGCTGGCCCCGACCGACTGCCGCGCCTGGGGGCGGCTCGCGGTGGCGGTGGTCGCCGCGGCCGAGAACCCGGCCACCGCCGTCCCGCCGGAGACCGTCGCCGGCTGGCCGCTCGCCGCTGGGATCGACGCCTGTCCGGGCGCGCCGGCGTTGCAGCTCGCGCTCGCCTCGACCGTGGAGCCCGCCGGGAGCGAGGTCGTACGCGCGGCGGTCGGCGGTGCGCCGCTCGGGTCGATCGGGTGGGGGAGCTGGATCCCGGACCCGCCCGCGAGCCCGGGCGCTCCGTTCGTGGTGACCGCGATCCCGACCACCGGCGGCGCGGTCGACGGCAGCGCTCCCCGGGCGTTCACCGCGCCCGAGCGGATCACCGTCACCCGGGTGGAGGGGGACGGCGGCGGCGCGCGCGTCGTGTACGCCGACCGCCGGTTCGCGGCCACGGTGCCGGCGTTCGCCGTGACCCGCGCCCCCGCCTGCCCCGGCACGACCTGGACGTTCGTCGGCCCGGACCGGATGCCGACCGGGGAATGCGCGCCGGGGCCCCAGGATCGGCAGGCGAGCGAGCTGTACGACCCGGCGATCCTCCGGCCGGCGGGGGCGGCGCACTTCCACGAGCCGTCGATCCGTCTGGCGACGCTCTCGTGGGACACGGTGGCGGACACGCCGGTGACCTGCGTGGGCGAGCCGGTCGGGCGGCAGTTCGTCGACACGCCGAGCTGCCGGGTCCGATACGACCGGGCAGTGCCGCAGACCCGGTGGGTGCCGCGGTCGTCCGGGCGGGTCGCGGCGTCGGTCGAGCACGCCGACCGGATCCTCGCGGCGGCGGTCGGTCCGGGCGCGGCGCTGGCGGCGGTGACGGTGGTGTTCGGGCTGGCCCTCGTCGGGAACGTCGACGGGACGCTCGCCGACGCGGTGGGGACGTTCGCCGGCGCCGCGGCGGTCGGGGCGCTGTGGACCGCGCTGTACGCCGCGACCGAGAACCTGTGGGTCTCGACCGCGAACCACGCGCTGTGGAACTTCGGGATCGTGCTGTCCGGCCTGTCGCTGTCCGGCACCGACGACTGGCGGGCGGTGGCCCCGTTCGAGAGCGCGTACGCCGGCCCCGCGTGGGCGACGGGTGGGGCGTTCGGTCCGGAGAGCTCGGCGGTGGTGATCGGGTGGGTGGTCGCGTGGACCGCCGCGCTGTGGTGGTGGCGGGGCCGGACCGCTCCGCTCAGCGGTCGATCACCACCTCGTTGACCGCGCGGACGCCGGTGCCGCCGCAGGTCACGCACGGGCGCTCGCCGGTCCGGCCGGGGACCCCGCGGATCCCGCGTCCGCCGCAGATCGCGCACGGGGTGGGGGTCGCGATCACCTGGCGCTCGCGGATCACCGGCCCGACCCGGGCCACGTGGTGGGTGGTGCGGGCGGTCGGGCGCGGGACCGACGCCGACAGCCACCGGACCTCGAGGTGGTCAGGGTCCGGCGCGGCGCCGACCGGCCGGGGGAGGGGATCGACCAGGCGACCGACGAGCTGCTCCGGCTCTGCCCCGTCGTGGCCACGCGCCTCCCAGCTCCCGTCGGCCCGGACCACCACCGCGATCGCCACCTCGGCCCCGTCGTCGTCCGCCCCGGCCGGCTCCGCCCCGGAGCCCGGGATCGGGAGCCACGCCTCGACCCACGCCGCCGGCGGATCCCCGGTCCCGCCGCCCCCCGGCACCGACCGATACCGCCACAGCTCGTCCAGCACGTCGTCGTCGTCGAACGCCGAGCCGCCGAGCGCGGTGAAGTCCCCGTTCCGACCGCCGACCACCGCGACCCGCACCCGGACGCAGCCGTCGCGCTCCT
>JBEBJW010000391.1:0-6482 GCA_040079715.1 Myxococcota bacterium
GGGGGTGATGTTCCTCGGGGATCGGCTGTCGGCCGCGGTCCGGCGCGACATCGCCGCGGTGCTCGACCGCGAGGCGCGCGCCCGGACCGCCGACGGCGACGAGGTCGTCCCGTCGGACCGGTACCTGCGCGCCGAGCACCTCGGGTACGACCCGTCGCTCGCCCCGGACGACCCGGTCGCCGCGCGGGACCGGCTGATCGCCGCGGGGCCGCGCGAGCTCGTCCTCGGCGCGTTCGCCAGCGACTGGACCGTCGCGCTCGGGATCCGCGACCAGCTCGCGCCGCTCGGGATCACCGTCCGGCCGACGCGGTTCACGTCCCAGAGCCTGCAGCGGGTCGAGGCGGACAAGGCGCCGCTGGCCGACGCGGTGGTGATCGAGCTGTCGACCGTGACCTACGGCCTCGACCCGTACCTGCTGCTCCGCGGGCAGGTCGAGATGGTCCGCTCGACCGGGTCGGCGATCGCGGCGGTCGGGGCGCTGATCGACCAGGCGGCGACCGAGCCGGACCGGCGGGCGCGCCAGCGGCTGTACGGGGCGATCGAGCGGGCCTGGCGGGACGACCCGGTGCTGGTGGTCCTCGGCGAGCTGGCGCTCGACACGTCGGTCCCGACGTTCGCGGTCGGTCCGCGGGTCCGTGGGGTGCGCGAACCGCAGAGCGGGCGGCTGCTCGGCCCGTTCCCGCCGTCGTTCGCCGCGGTGTGGCTCGACGGGTGACGGTGGCGGTCGCCCCCGCGGGTCCGTACAGTGCGGGGGCACGGGACACGAGGTCGAGATGGTCGCGTTCGGGTTCGGGTTCGGGTGGCTCGCCGCGTGTACCCCCGTCGAGACAGCGTCGGGGTGGTTCGACTGCGGCGACGGGTTCGACTGCGGGCTGCTCGCGGTCGACGGGGCGGAGGTCGCGGTCACCCGGCACCTCGCGTCGGTGCCGATCGGCCGGGTCGCGGTCGCGGCGTCGGGCGGACCGGGCAGCTCGTCGATCGGGCTCGTCCACTCGCTCGTCACCGGGATCGACGAGCCGCTGTGGACCGACACCACGTGGATCGCGATGGACAACCGCGGGGTCGGCGCGTCCGACGCGGTGTCGTGCGTCGGGGACGACTGGTTCGACGACGTGCGGAGCCGGGATCCGGTCCCCGCGTCCGACGCCGACGCGGCGGCGCTCGAGGCGTCGGCGGCGACGTTCCGGACCGGCTGCCTGGCGGATCGCGGCGAGGACGGCCTCGCGACCCTCGGGACCACGACCTACGCCGACGACCTCGACGCGTTCCGGGCGGTCCTCGGCGTCGAGACGCTCGACTTCGTCGGGTTCAGCTACGGGACGTGGATCGGCGCGGTGTACGCGGCGACCTACCCCGAGCACGTCGGCCGGTTCGCGCTCGACGGGGTGGTCGGCCCGTGGACCACCCGAGACGAGTTCCTGTCGCGGCAGGTCGCGGGGTTCGATCTGGCGTTGACCCGGTACTTCGAGCGGTGCGCCGCCGACCCGGAGTGCCCGGTCGCCGACCCCGCCGGCACCTACGACGCGCTGCTCGCGCAGGCGGCGCTCGCCCCGCTGCCGGCGCCGACCGACCCGGACGGCCGGGTGGCGACGGTGAACGAGCTGCGGTGGGGGGTGTCGTCGCTGCTGTACGGTCCGGACGACGACGCGTTCTCGGCTGCGCTGGCCGCCGCCGCCGACGGGGACGCCGCAGGGTTCCTCGCCGCCGCCGACGACGGGTGGGGCCGCGACCCGGCCACGGGCGAGTACACCAAGGTCTACCAGGGGTATTGGGCGATCGGGTGCCTCGATCTGCCGTGGCCGGACGGGTGGACCGCCGAGGACCTGTGGGCGCTCGGCGCGTCGCTCGACCTCGACCACCCGCGGATCGGCTCGACGATCCTGACCGGGGAGGCGAACTGCCTCGACTGGCCGGTCGCGGTGGCGCCCCCGTCGCTGGCCGCGGATCCGGCGCCGCCGCTGCTGCTGGTGGTCGGCCGGAACGACCCGGCGACCCCGTACGACGACGGGATCGCGCTGCAGGCCGCGCTCGGCAACGGGTCGGAGGTGGTCACGTACGAGGGGGACGGCCACGTGGCGATGTTCTCGGACCCGACGGGCTGCTCGTACGACGTGATCCGGACGTTCCTCGCCGAGGGGACCATCCCGACTGAAACCTGCCCGTAGCTCGATGGCCGTAGCTCACCGCGCGGCGGAGAACCCGTAGAACGCCGGGTTCCGGAGGGCGGGGACCTCGGACTTCGGCAGCAGCACCGTCCGGATCGCCCACAGGTCGCGGAACATCCGGTACTCGGTGGTCTTGTCGAGGTACTCGACCCCGCCGGAGCCGCCGGTGCCGACGCGGCGGCCGATCATCCGCTCGACCATCCGGGCGTGCCGGTGGCGGAACAGCACGAACTGCTCCTCGAGCTCGACCACCGTGTCGAGCAGCAGCCGCGGCCACGACAGCAGCGGCAGCTCGCGGTAGCTCTCGATGAACAGCGCGCCGGCGCGGATCCGACGCCGGCGGGCCCGGAGCGGCTCCGGCACGTCCTCGCCGTTCAGGAACGCCCGCGCCTGGTCGCGCATCGTGGTGAACCGCTTGTGGAGCGGGGCGGGGTCGGCGCCGCCGAGGATCGCGAGCATCCGGCCGAGGGCGAGCTCGTGGTTCTGGTCCATCCGGCCGAGGTACTCGGACAGGAACCCCGCGACCGCCGCGTCGTCGTCGGGATCGCCGGGGGAGCTGCCCTGGATCGGCGTGCGGAACAGCCAGTCGTCGAGGCAGTCGCGCACGGTGCGCTCGCTCCGGGCGGCGGTGATCCGGGCCTTGGCGAGGCGGCCGGCGGGGGTGTCGAGCGCTGCCTGCTCGATGTGGCTGAGCGGGTCGACGTTGCCGAGGCGGACGCGGTCGGCGTCGTCGAGGCCGATCAGGATCTCGAGCTCGCGGAGCTGGAACGACTGGAACCCGCTGGCGGGGACGAGCTTGTCGCGGAAGTCGAGGAACCCCTGGGGGGTCATCGTCTCCATCACCGCGAACTGGGCGGTCCCGAGGTCGAGGATCGCGTTGACCCGGCGCAGGTAGTGCACGACGGTGGGGATGGCCTCCTCGGCGACGCGCGGGGCGCCGAGGGCGTCGCGGCCTATCCGCAGGCACCGCAGGACCAGCTTGAACCACAGCTCGTACGTCTGGTGGACCACGATGAAGTGGAGCTCGTCGGCGAGCATCGCCCGGTCGTCGTGCTCGAGGCCCCCTTGGAGCTGCAGGAGCCGGTCGAGCTCGAGGTAGTCCCAGTAGGTCGGCGCTTGCTCCACGTGCTCCTCCTCCGCGGGTCCTCCTACCCCGCCCTGGACACCGCGGACCCACGTGTTACCCAAATCTCGGCGGAGGGGCATAGCTCAGCTGGTAGAGCAGCGGATTCCAAATCCGCAGGCCGTAGGTTCGAGTCCTGCTGCCCCTGCTCCCCAAACTTCCCGCTCGACCGCTCGGGGCTGGAATCCGGCGCTCTCGGCGAGAATGTACCCACGGACGTACATTCGCACGGGGCGCTCGGGGCCGCCCGACCGTCCTCGCGAGGTGCCTCCCAAACTCGGGGCAGGTCGGTCGCAGGTTATGACCTCGCAGGAGGCGATGGTGGGGCTGGCGCAATTGAAGGGGGAGATCGAGCGGCTCCCGGTCGACGAACAGCTGCGCCTGGTCGAGGAGGTCTGGGATCGTCTGATCGCCGATCCGGGAATGCTTCCGGTTCCGGAGGCCCATCGTGCCGAGCTGCAGCGCCGTCTGGATGAGCACGATGCGTCTCCCGACGACGTGGTCACCTGGGATGACTTGAAGGCCGATCTCCGCTCTCGATGAAGCCCCTTCCCGTGGTCTTTCGGGCGGCGGCGGCCCGCGACGTTCGCAACGCCCGCGCTCAGTACGAGGAGACGCGTCCGGGTCTCGGAGAGACGTTCGCCGGTCGGGTGGAAGACGCCATCGCCGTCGTGGAAAGCAACCCCGAGCTCTGCCAGGTCGTCGATCCCAGTCGCCAGATTCGACGCGCACTGACGCGCCAATTCTCCTTCGCGATCTACTACATGATCGAGGTGGAACGCGAGCGGGTCGTGATTCTCGCGGTGCTTCCGGCGTCGATGAGTTCCAGCCGATGGCGGAATCGGCGTTGACGGTCACGGGCGGCCTGTGGCCTTCGTACCCACATGACGGACCCGACCGAGGGAACGTCCCGATCCCCGAAGAAATAGGACGCTGGCCTCCCGTTCGAGGCTCGGACCTCGACGCGCCACCGGGCGAACACCCGTCGCTCGAGGTCCGGACCTCGGCCGGAGGAGGTCCGACCCATCGGCCGTCGAGGCCGCGACCTCCCCGGTCGGTCGGGGGCCCCCTGGTCTCGGGGGAGGTCCGGACCTCGAACCGGAGGGGACGCGCACCGCGCGTTCGACCTCCGGACCTCGACGCGCCGACGGTCGACCCCCACTCGACCGAGGTCCGGCCCTCGGCGGCGAGATCCGGGTCGCGGGGTCGCCGAGGTCGCGACCTCCGGCCGGTCGTCGGGCCCAGCCTGCGGCGTCAGCCGGTCGAGACCGACAGCTCGAGCGGACAGAACTCCAGGCCCTCCGCCCAGGTCGCCGGCACGATCTCGACCTCGTAGGTGCCGGTGTCGTCGCGGCCGGACTTCCCGCCGTACCACACCCCGTCGCCGGCGCCGCTCACCAGCGCCTCGTGCACCCCGCCGCGCGGGTCCGTCACCCGGACCCAGTACTGCACGCCGTCGCCCACGCGCTGGGCCCGGACCGACACGAAGAACGAGTCGAACAGCCCGTCGTGCGCGTACACCCGCAGGTGCTCCTCGTCCGACCCGTCGCGCGACACGATCCGCACCGCGCCGGTCACCTCGGCGCTCCCGCGCTCGTACGGGTCGTCGACCGGGCGGCGGGGCGCCCCTTCGTCCACGACGCCGTCGCAGTCGTTGTCGCGGCAATCCGGGCGCTCGCTGGCCTCCGGGAACACCTGGTCGTCGCGGTCGTCGCAGTCCCCCGCGCGCTCGGCGAACCCGTCTCCGTCGTCGTCGTACGCCACGGTGCCCTCGTCGACCGCGCCGTCGCAGTCCTCGTCGACGCCGGTCGGCGCGCGCTCCTCCTCGCGCGGGATCCGGGGGTCGCCGTCGGCGCAGTCGAGCGCGCCGTCGTACCGGTCCGCGTCGCCGTCGCAGTCGAAGTCCACCCGCTCGATCGACGGCACCCCGTCCCCATCGGCGTCCGGCAAGGACAGCGCGCCCGGGTGGATCGCGGCGCTCGCGTCGTTGCAGTCGGTGCCGCCGCTCTCGACGGCGACGAACCCGTCGTGGTCGGCGTCGCGCCCGTCGAGCCCGTCGCAATCGTCGTCCTTCCCGTTGCGGTCCAGCTCGAGCGCGCCGGGGTGCACGGCGGGATCGCGGTCGTCGCAGTCCCCCGCCCGGCACGACCGGTGGCCGTCGCCGTCCAGGTCCTCGCACGGCGGCGCCACCACCACCGACCACGGCGCGAGGGCGAGCGGCAGCCCGTCCGCCGTCAGGGTGACGGCGAGGGTGTGCGGCCCGACCGGCAGGTCCAGCGGGACCGCGGTGAACGCGCCGTCGGGCGGCCCGGATCGCAGCGGGCGCGCCCCCTCGGTGACGGTGAGCACCACGCGCGCGGGGTCGCACCGCGGGTCGAGCGCGATCGCGAGCGGTCCCACCTCCCCGCGGGGGGCGTCCGTCGGACCCGACACGGTGATCGGCGACACGGTCGGCCGGCGCACCCGCACGTAGTCGGTCTCGACGAACCACCACCGGGCGGTGACGTCGACCTGGTCACGGCCGGCGAACCCCGCGAACGCGACGCGTCGGTCCCCGGGTGGGATTCGCAGCGTGAGCCAGTCCTGCCCGTCGAGCGCGACCGACACCCGGCGCGGGGCGAGGCTCGCGCGCGCCTCGACCGCCCCGCGCACGAACCCGCACGGGTCCGCCTCCACCGACGCCAGCGCCACCACCGGGCGGGCGAGCGCGACCGACATCCACGCCAGGAGACTCGTCATGGGTTCACGGTCACTCCGCGGCGGCGCGCTGGCGATGACGCGCGGTGATTGCACCGAATGACCGCGCCGGGCCGCAGATAGCGGAGGGTGTGAGGTCGACATGTGGCTGTACTGGGGCTCGGCCGCGCTCGCCGGCGCCGACGTGCTGGCGGAGCGCGGCCACGTGGAGCTCGAGGTCGGGTTCTACGCGGGCGATCGGTCGCTGGGGGTCGCGCCGTTCGAGCTCGTGGGGGACGACGGCCGGCCGATCGCGGGGCTCGACGAGGCGTTCGGCGCGTACCCGCTGCGCGACGCGCTGGTGGCGGGGCCGCGGCTCGAGCTCCGGGGGATCGCGCCGCCGCTCCGGGCCTCGGTCGGCGCGGCGGTGGTGTTCCCGGAGTGGGAGGTCCTGCCGCCCGAGGTGGCCGAGACCGGCGCCGCCGGGCCGACCGTGTCGTCGGTCCGCGGCACCGGGA
>JBEBJW010000392.1:0-6476 GCA_040079715.1 Myxococcota bacterium
GCGAAGGACCGACCGTGCGCCGCCTCCGCCCCCTGCAGGTCGGTCGACCGGTCCCGGGCGTACGCCTGGAGCGTGGACAGCATCTCGAACCGGCCGCCCACGCTGCGGACCCAGCACTGGTCGACCAGCGCCTGCAGCCGCTCGAGCCCGATCCGGGCCTCGGCGGCCTCGAGCGACGCGCCCCCCTCGAACACCGCGAGGGCCACCGCTGCGTCCTGCTCGGCCGGAGCGAGCAGCTCCCAGCTCCAGTCGAGCACCGCCGTCAGCGACTGCTGCCGCGCTGGGCGGCCCTCCTCGCGGAGCAGCTCGAACCGCTGCGACAGCCGATCGCGGATCGCGGCGGGCGTCAGGACGCCGACCCTCGCCGCGGCGAGCTCGATCGCGAGCGGGAGGCGATCCACCAGCCCGACCAGCGCGGCGACCGCGCCGTCGTCCGGGAGCCCGGGGCGGACCGCGGCGGCGCGCACCCGGAACAGCTGCTCCGCGGCGGGCTGAGTCAGCGGGTCCAGCGCGATCAGCCGCTCCCCCGGCACGCCGAGCCGGCGGCGGGTGGTGACCACGAACCGCGCCTCCGCCGCGCGATCCAGCCAGCGGTGGAGCGCGGCGCGGATCTCGTCCACCACCTGCTCGGCGTTGTCGAGGACGATCAGGCACGGGCCGCGGGCGGCGATCGCGTACCCGAGGCGCTCGAGCGGGTCCGCCCCGTCGAGCGCGACCCCGAGCGTCGCCGCGACCGCCGCGACCACGCCGTCGAGGGTCCGCGCGTCCGCCAGCGCGCAGAACCACGCCCCGGTGGGCCACGACCGGGCGAGGTGCGCGGCGAGCCGGGTCTTGCCGATCCCGCCCGGCCCGAGGATCGACACGAGCCGCCCGGCCTCGACCGCCGCCGTAAGCAGCTCGAGCTCCGCCGCCCGCCCGATCAGCGCGTCTCGCTCGGCGGGCACCGACCCGAGCGACGGCGACGCGACGACCGGCGCCCGCGCGATCGGTCCGTCGAACCGGAGCCCCTTGCGCGGGACGGTCTGCACCCACGCCTCGTGCGCGGGTCCGAGCGCCTCGCGCAGCCTCATCACCACCTGCCGGAGGGACTGCTCGGTCACCACGACATCGGGCCACAGCGCCGTCCGGAGCTGATCGCGCGTCCGGAGGTCCCCGCCGGCCCGGACCAGCGCGATCAACAGCTCGAGCGCCTTCGGCTGGAGGGCGACGGGCGCACCGTCGCGCGCGAGGCGGAACTCGCCGACCTCGAGCGTGAACGGGCCCAGCTCGATGCGCTCGGTCGACACCGGCCGAACCTATCGAGGGCGGGTGCGCGGGGCCCGTCACCGCGGTCTGCGCCGGGGTGACGAGGTCAGCGTCCGGCGGCGAGCTCCCCGAGCCCGAGGCCGTCCCGGATCTGGTCCGCGCGGACACACACCCGGTGGGTCTGCCCGTACTCGAACGCGTTCCGCGGCCCGTCGCCCACGGCGCGCGAGAACATCCCGACGACCTCCCCGCGCGCGTCGATCGCCGGCGAGCCGCTCGTGCCCATCGAGCCGTCGGCGTCGGTCACGAACGCGTCGTCCTCCACCCCGACGACCGTCCCCGCGGACACCCGCAGGGTCCCGTCCGCGTCCCGGTAGCCCCGCCGCTCGCGCGCCTCGGGTGCGCGGGCCGTCCGCAGCGGGAACCCCGCCAGCCAGACCGGGTCGCCGATCTGCGCCGCGCGCGCGGACAGCGGCAGGGCCGCCGAGGGCGCCGGCTCGATCCGCAACAGCGCCGTGTCCTCGCGGAGCTGCCCTCGGCCGTGGTCGTCGACCGCGATCGCCCGGTCGGCCGGCGGGTTGGAGACGAGGTACACCCGCTCGGCGTCGCGCCACGCCCGCGTCCCGTCCGCGTTCCGATGGGAGATCCGGGCCCGCAGCGTGGTGCAGAGGACCTCCGATCCGATCACGCCGCCGGTCCGCCCGCGCGCCTCCACGTCTCCGCGGACGAGGTGGTAGTTGGTGACGACGTGCCCGGCGGGGCTGACCGCGAAGCCCGTGCCGCCACCGTCCAACGGGACCACCTGCGGGAACGGCAGCCCGGCGGCGACGACGGCGGCGAACTCGTGGCGGACCATCCCCATCGCGAACTCGGGGACGCCCACCTGCGCGAGGTCGTCGGGGGTGAAGTACACGTACCAGATCGCGCATCCGTCCGGTCGCGTCTCGATCCGCCTCCGATCGGCGGCCTCCTCCGACGTCGACGCCAGGTCGAGGTGGAGCAGCGTTCGGGGGAGGACCACGGCGTCGCACAACCGGTTCGGATCGAGGCCCGGGATCGCGATCGCTTCGGGGGAGAACAGGCCTTCGGACACGTCGCCTCCACGTCCCACACCTACCGCTCGCCGACCCGTGGGGCCGTCGCCCGGACGTCAGCAAACCGTCACCGAGCCGTCGTCCCGGCGGGTGGACGGCGCTACCCCTCCCGGAGGTGCTGCTCCAGGTGGTCGAGCAGCGCCCGGACCCGTCGGGGCGCGCGCCGGCCCCCCGGGAGCGCCGCATACACCGGGACCCGCCCCGGATCGAGCCCGATCGCGACCCGCACCAGCCGCCCGTCGTCCACCGCCGCCCGGACCAGCCACTGCGGCAGGATCCCGACCCCCAACCCGGCGCACACCGCGTCCAGCGCGACCTCCACGTCGTCGGTGGTCAGGGCGACCCGCCAGGTCGGCTTCGGGTGACCGCCCGGCAGCGTCGGCGCGTCGTCGAGGGTCACCCCGCCCTCCTCCCGTACCGTCGCTCGCGGTCGGGGTCCAGATCCGACCCCAGCAAAGCTGGCTGGTCACTGCCGCCAGCCGACGATCTCCTCGAGCACCAGCACGTCCCAGGTCACGTCCGGCCGCTGCAGCAGCGCCACCCGCGACAGCTCCGGCCCGAAGCAGTCGTCGTCGGTCTGCGCCGGGAGGTCCTCGGTCACCACCGCCGTCCACAGCGAGATCTTCACGTCGCCGTCGACCGGCGCCGGGTCGACCTCGGTCCACGCGACGCCGGCGGTGCACAGCCGGGCGGACGGGGTGTACCAGAACCCGCCGAAGTCCTCGCGCAGGATCCCGGACAGCCGGACCGGGGCCGAGTAGTCGATGTTCGCGATCGTGGCGCAGCGCTCGCCGCAGTCCGCGAGGGCGAGCAGCGGCGGGTCGACCTCGGCGTCGAGCGAGAACGTGGCGAACACGTCGGGCGGCTCGGACGGCGACACGGTCCACCGGTCGCCCCGCGGGGTCACCCGCACCACCGGCTCGCTGCCCGGCAGAAGGTCGTGGCCGCTCCGGTCCGGGTTCGAGGTGAACGCCTCGATCGAGGCGACCTCGTAGTCCCCGCTGAGCGTCAGGGCCTGGCCGACCCGCGTGTCCTGCACGCACCCGACCGTCGCGATCCACCACATCGGCGCCCCCTGCCGTGACGATGTCGCCACGCCCGGAGATGGATCACCGCCCGGGCCCCCCGTCGTCAGTCGGTCGGATCCGGCGCGCGGACCGGGATCTGCGGGTGCCGGATCCGCGCCACGGCGCGCGTCGTGACCATCACCACCGCCGCCACCGCCAGGAACCCGGTGATCCCCGGGCAGGCCCAGTCCGACCACTCCACCGCGTCGGTCGGCACCGTCGCGTACGCGATCGCCCCGACCACCGCCCCGGCGATGGTCATCGTCGCCGCCGACATCGGGCTCTCGATCGTGAACGTCCGGTCGCACGCGCCGCACCGGTACGCGTACTCGGTCCCGGTGTACACGCCGTTGGTCCGGTTCGCGGTGACCTCGACGCACCGGGCCTCCTGGCCGCACCGGCACCGCCGACCGGGCTCCGCGCCGGTGAACCGGAGCGGCGGGACCATGGCCCCGGGCACGACCGGGTTCCGGAGCTGGTGAACGAACGGGCCGACCATCGACCAGGTGATCGCCGCGCCGATCCCGAAGGTCACCGCCCCGACCAGGAGCAGGGCCGGCATCATCGCGACGATCCCGCCGACCAGGATCAGCGCGGCGATCGCGACGAACATCAGCCCGAGCGGGGCGACGATCCACGTCGCGAGCGACGGCTTCGCGAGCAGGAACCCGTGGCCGCACCCCTGGCAGGCGTACTGCAGCCCGCCCCCGCCGGGGGTGGTCCCGGTCGGCAGGCCGTACACCGACGTCTGGCGGTCCCACGTCCGCACCGCGACCACCATCGGCTGCCCGCACCGCGCGCACCGGCGAACCTCGGCTTCCATCGGTACCCCCCGCGGCCTTCTACCCGCCCGCGGGTCGGGTCACCAGGGTCTCCGCCGGGTCCACCGGTCCGACGACCGGGTGGACGAAGCGGCGGGTCAGCTTCCACGTCTGGTCGACCCCGATCCCGAGCGCCACCGCGATCGGGCCCACCACGTACGGCCAGGGCACGCCGCCGTGCGCTCCGAACCCGAGGCCGCAGGCGAGCGCCAGCCCCCCGATGAACGCCCACTCGATCTGGGCATACGGGCTGGCCGTGGTGAACGCTCGCCCGCAGTCCCGGCACGCGAACGCGTACGTCGCGCCGCTGTACAGGCCGCGCACCACCGACGGCGTAGCCCGGACGCAGGTCGCGACGCCGCCGCACGGGCACCGGCGCGCGGGTTGTCCGCCGGGGAACCGGATCGGCGGGACCGGCGCGCCCGCCACGGCGGGGCACCGGACCCGGTGCCACCACGGTGCGGCCGCGTTCCAGCAGAGCACGCTGGCCTCGAGGATCCCGAGCATCCCGAACCCGCTCACCCACCCGGTCGCGCGGATCACCCCGGCCAGCCCGATGCCGACCGACGCGAACGCGAGGCCGAGGGTGCCGAGGACGACCAGCGTGACCCGGAACCCCCCGTCCTCCCGCCCGACGAACCCGGCGCCGCACGCCTGGCAGGTGACGAGCCGGATGCCTTCGTCGACACCGTCCACGATCATCGCGGCCTCGCCGCACCACGCGCACCGCCGGACCTCGCGCTGCATGTCGATCGGCTATCCGGGTTCGCTCGCACCCGGGATCCGGGCGCTACTCCGGCGACCCGACCCACCGCGGGAGCCAGTCGGCTGCGGGGTCGGTCGTCAGGCGCCGGAGGCCGGTTCCGTCCGGGTGGACCGCGTACAGCTCGGCGTTCCCGTCGCGGCCGGACGAGAACGCGATCCACCGGCCGTCCGGCGACCACCCGGGCTGCTCGTCCACGCCCTCGCCGTCGATCGTCACGGTCTGCCCGGTCGCGAGGTCGACCACCTCGATCGCGAGCGCGGACGGCCCCTGCTGGACCACGATCGCGACCCGGTCGCCGGCGGGGGCCCACGCGTAGTCGAGGTCGACCCCGCCGCCCGGCCGCGCCGGCTGCGCGACCCCGGTGCCGTCGGCCGGACCCCACCAGACCCGCGGGCTGCCCTCTCGGTGGCTCAGCCACCCGAGCTTCGACCCGTCCGGCGACCACCGCGGCCGCACGTCGTCGCGCGGGTGGTCGGTGACCCGCCGCGGGTCGGTCCCGTCGGCGTTCGCGACGTACACCTCGGCGTTCCCGTCGCGGCTCGTGCCGAACGCGATCCGCGCTCCGTCCGGCGAGACGTCGGGCTCGAAGCTCCCGAACCGAGCGTCGGTCAGCCGGGCGAGCCCGGTCCCGTCCCGCGCGATCCGGTACAGATCGCGGAAGCTCGCGGCGTCGCTCTCGACCACGACCCACGCCCCGTCCGGGGACCACACCGGGTTCCGGACGACGCCGGCCGGGGGGCACAGGGCGACCGGCGGACCGCCCGCGAGCGGGACCCGCCACAGTTGCTCGCGGTGCCCGGTCGGGTCGTCGTCGGCGGACACGATCAGCGCGTCGGTCCCGCGCGGATCCGGCGCGGCGGGGAACGTCGCACCGGCGCGGTCCACCAGGATCCGGGCGTTCGCGCCGTCCGGGGCCATCGCCCACGCGACCGGCCGCCCGCCGCGCTCGGACACCCACAACAGCGCGCCGCCGGGGAGGGGGTCGGAACCCCCGCAGCCGGCGGCGAGCAGGAACAGCGATCCGACCGTCAGTTACAGGCCGTGGACGGGGTCAGCCGGACCGCGTCCGCGATCGCGTACGAACCCGTGGTGGTCCACCGCGACAGCAGCACCCGGTTCCACCCGCCGCTGAACTCCCAGTCGCCGAGCTTGTTCCACTTGCCGCCGTTGATCTTCTGGCTGACGGTCGACCGGCCGACCTCGTTGTCGTCCTCGTCCCACCCGACGAACGACACCGATCCCGGACGGTCGGTCGCGGCGGTCCACCACGCCTCGACCTTCCAGCAGGTCGGGTCGTCGTTGTAGAACCAGAACGAGGCCGGATCCGACACGGCCTGGGTCGGCGCGACCCAGTACCCGGTGTTGTAGAACCCGCTGACCGAGGTGCTGGCCCACCAGCTGCTCGACACCTCGATGTAGTACGAGTCCATGTCGTTCGCGTTGTTGTTGCTGTCGATCACGAACTGACTGGTCGGGGTGCTGC